>NZ_JAALDT010000059.1:0-6787 GCF_014144995.1 Dietzia sp. DQ11-71
GCGGCCTACTCCGGACTGGAGGTCTCGGAGGACCGGGTCGAGTACGCGATCGGCAAGGTGACCGACATCGTCGAGGAGGAGCTCGAGGCCTCGGGCATCCCGGGCGTCGCAGTGGCGGTGGTGCACGGTGGCGAGGTGGCGTTGGCCGAGGGGTTCGGCGTGCGCAGCACCGAGACCGGCGAGGAGGTCGACGCGCGGACGGTGTTCCCCATGGCGTCGGTGTCCAAGCCGGTCAGCGCCACCGTCGTGGCCGCGGAGACCGCTGCGGGTGAGGTCGACTGGTCGACTCCCGTGCGCGAGCACCTCCCGTGGTTCGCCCTGTCCGATCCGGGCGTGACCGCCGACGTGACGGTGGGCGACCTGTTCGCGCACCGCTCCGGGTTGCCCGAGCACGCAGGCGACGATCTCGAGGACCTCGGGTACGACCGCCCGGCGATCCTGCACGGGCTGCGCCACCTGCCGCTGGAGCCGTTCCGCGCCTCGTACGCGTACACCAACTTCGGGCTCACCGCCGGAGCCGAAGCCGTGGCCGTCGCGGCTGGCACCCCCTGGCCGGAGCTGGCCCGCGAGCGGCTCTTCGACCCCCTCGACATGGACGACACCTCCTACTCCTACGAGGACCTCCTCGACCGCGACAACCGCGTCGTCGGCCACGTCCGCGCGGCCGCCGACGAGTCGGGCGAGTCGTCCGGGGACTGGGTTCCGGCCGATCCCGCGCGCGATCCGGACGCCCAGTCCCCCGCGGGGGGCCTGAGCTCGTCGGTCACGGACATGGCGCGGTGGATGTCGATGGTGCTCGCCGACGGCGCCGGGCCCGGCGGCTCGCAGGTCGTCCCCTCCGACGCACTCCGACAGGCTCTGACCCCGCAGGCCGTGTCCTCACCCCCGCAGTCCGCAGCGGACCGGACCGGGACCTACGGCTACGGGTTCAACATCTCCACCAGTTCCTCCGGCCGCGTCGAGTGGAGTCACTCCGGGGCGTTCGCGCTCGGCGCCGGGACGGCGATGCTCATGATGCCGTCGCTGGACCTCGGCATCATCACCCTGACCAACGCCTCGCCCGTCGGGGTGGCGGAGACGATCAATTCGCGCTTCGCGGACTACGCGCAGTTCGGCGACCCCACCCTGGAGTGGCGGGAGCTGTACGGCGAGGCGTTCGGCCCACTGCTGGCCCCCGTCGGCGACCTGGTCTCCACTCGGCAACTCTCCGCCCCCGCACCGCCGCGCCCGGCGGATGAGCTGGTGGGCGTCTACCGCAACGACTACTTCGGCGAGATCGAGATCCGCCGCGTCGCCGCCCGGTCGGACGGGGATCCGGACGATCCGCCGGACGCCGGCCCCGCACTCGCGCTGGACGTGGGCCCGGGCCCGCAGGTTTGGCCGCTCGAACACTGGGACGGCGACACCTTCGCCGTGAGCCCGGTCGGTGAGAACTGGCCGCCCGGCTCCCGCGGCAGCGTCACCGTCGACGGCGACACGGTGACCGTCGATCTCCTCGACGGCAACGGCCTGGGCACCTTCACCCGCGTCGGGGACGAGCCCACCGAGCCCACCGAGCCCGCCGCCTGACCGTCCGGCCGGAACTACGCCGACCGCCCCGCCTCCAGCCGCGCCGCGCGCGGCCGGTCCCTCTTGGCGTCCGCGTCCGGGGTCGTGAGGAACGTGGAGAGCCAGGCCATCCGGGGGTCGGCGTCCACGAGGAACGCCTTGACCGCCAGCGTCAGCGGGACGGCGAGGATCGCGCCCAGCGCACCGGCGATCGCCGACCAGAACACCAACGACAGGAACGTCACGGTGGGGGTCAGCCCCACGGCGTCACCCGTGAACTTGGGCTGGATGAAGCTCTGCATGACCAGGTTGACGACGCTGTAGATCACCACCACCCAGATCGCCTCGACCGGTCCCCCGGTGAGCAGCGCGAACAGTGCGGGCGGCACCAGTCCCAGCACGAAGCCGATGTTGGGGATGTAGTTGGTGACGAACGCGAGCACGCCCCACACCAGCGCCAGCGGCACGCCGAGGATCATCAGGGCCACCGTGTCGATCACAGCCACGATGAGGCCGAAGACCGTGGAGACGATCCAGTACGACTTCACGCCGTCGGTAAACGACCCGAGGGCGTCGGCGAGCCGGGGCCGCTGCCGGGCGATCACCGCGCGGCGCCTCGTGATGCCGGGGACGTCGAACACGAGGAACGTCAGCGCGATCACCAGGACGGTGAGCTGACCGCCGGCCGAGGACAACTGGCCCGCGACGTTCTGCAGGGTGCCGACGATCGTGGTGGGGTCCACTCCCTGGAGGCTCGAGGTGACCTGATCCTCGCTCACGCCGAAGGTGCCGAGGAACGCGATCGTCTGCTCGTACAGTTCGATGAACTTGTCCTGGTATTGCGGGATCTCCTCGGCCGCCACCCACAACGCCCACACCAGCATCCCGACCAGCGCGGCCAGCAGCAGGTAGAGCACCAGCAGGACGATGATCATCGCCCCCCAGCGGGGCAGCCCGGCCCGCTGCAGCACCCGCTGCAGGGGCTGGGCGGCGATGACCAGGTTCAGCGCCAGGAACGCCGGCATCAGCAGGCTCGCGTGCTCGGACAGTCCCCACACCACCACGAACAGGGCCGCGAGGGACACCGCCGTGACGCCGGCGATGCCCCAGCCCTTGGGTTCCTCGTGCGGAGCCAGCGCCTCCGGCGTCGGGTCCGCCGGCGTCGGCGCCGCCCGCGGACCCGCGTTGTCTCCGCTGCTAGTCATGACGCTCCTCACGTGCGGCGCCTCGTGCGCCGGACGCCGCTCAGCGTATCCCGATCGACCCCGGGGAAACCGATCAGTTCCCGGCGAGCGCCGAGCGGATGGCGTCGACGTCCACGGAGTCGAGGTCCGCTGGGTCCCAGGTGGGGTTGCGGTCCTTGTCGATCACGACGGCCCGCACGCCCTCGACGAAGTCCGGGCGGGCGGTGATCCAGGCGCCCAGGGCCAGCTCGTTGTCCAGGCACTCCCGCAGGTCCTCCGCCTTCGCGCCGGCACGCAGCAGCTCGATGGTGGCGACGATTGACGTGGGGCAGTGCGACCGCAACATCTCGAGAGTGGACGTGGCCCACTCGTCCTGCTCACCGGACTCCAGCGCCGCGATCATCTCCTGCGCGGTGTCGCGGGAGAAGACGTCCTCGATGCGCTCGATACGGGCCTCGACGGCGGACTCCCCCGCCTCGGCGCGCTCGAGACCGAACCTCTTCAGCGCGTCGGCCAAGCCGATGGCGGCGACGGCGTCGACGAAGGCGTTGCGCTCGTCGTCGTCGATCAGGTGGGTGGCCAGGCCGGTGAAGAGGGCGTCGGCGGAGTTCATCCGCACGCCCGTCGTGCCCAGGTAGATCGCCACGGCCAGGCCGCGCGCGCCCCCGCCGCACAGGCGCGGCAGGAAGTGGCTGGCGCCGACGTCCGGGATGAAGCCGATCGCCGTCTCCGGCATGGCCATCATGACCTTCTTGGTCACCACGCGGTGCGAGCCGTTGATCGAGACGCCCAGGCCCCCGCCCATGGCCACCCCGTGGATCACGGCGACCGTGGGAACACGGTGCGTGTGGTACGCCAGATCCATCGCGTACTCCTCGGAGAAGAATTCGTGGTTCCTCTCGTGCTCACCGGCCGCCGCGGCGTCGCGCAACGCGCGGATGTCGCCACCCGCACAGAACGCCTTCTCCGAGGTGCTGGTGGTGATGACGGCCTCGACGTCCTCGTCCTTGGACGCCTCGTCCAGCGCCGTGTGCAGGGCCCGGCACATGGACAGGTCCAGCGAGTTCAGGGCCTTGGGGCGGTCCAGGACGATGTGCTGTATCCGGCCATCACGCCGGCTGCTGACGAATTCGCTCATGACCCCATAGTGTCAGGCCGCCCGGAGACCGTCGCACGGATACTAGGAATTCCTACTTCGCTGCCCCCGATGCGGGCCCGCCGCCTCAACCCTCCAACAACTGCGAGGCCACGTCCGGCACGCACCTGAACTCCTCGCGCGGCGGGCGGTCGTAGTTCGAGTCCGCGCCCTTCGGCCGCTCGGGGATCTCCAGCGCCGGCGGGTCGAGCTTCTCCCACGGCACGGTCGACAGCAGGTGCGAGATGACGTTGATCCGCGAGCGCTTCTTGTCCTCGGACTCGACCGTGAACCACGGCGCCTCGGGGATGTCGGTGTGGACGAACATCTCGTCCTTGGCCCGGCTGTAGTCCTCCCACCGGGTGATGGACTCCAGATCCATCGGCGAGAGCTTCCACCGGCGCATCGGATCATCGTGGCGCGACCGGAACCGGCGCTCCTGCTCCTCGTCGGACACGGAGAACCAGTACTTGCGCAGCATGATCCCGTCCTCCACCAGCAGCCGCTCGAAGATCGGAGCCTGGTGCAGGAACCGGCGGTACTCGTCGGGTGTGCAGAAGCCCATCACCCGCTCCACCCCGGCGCGGTTGTACCAGGACCGGTCGAAGATCACGATCTCCCCGGCCGCCGGCAGGTGCTCGATGTAGCGCTGGAAGTACCACTGCGTCTTGTGCACCTCCGTCGGGGCGGGCAATGCCACGATCCGGGCGTGCCTCGGGTTGAGGTACTGCGTGATCCGCTTGATGGCCGAGCCCTTGCCCGCGGCGTCGCGCCCCTCGAAGACCACCACCATCCGGTTGCCGGTCTCGCGGAGCCACGCCTGCATCTCGACCAGCTCCGCCTGCAGCCGCTCGAGCTCGGCCTCGTAGGCCTTCTTCGGCAGCTTCTCCAGACCGCTGGGCAGGAGGTCCTTCTTCTTGGCACCGCTCTTGGACGCGCTCTTGGAACTGCTCTTGGACGCGCTCTTGCTGCCGCTCTTATCGGAGGGCTTCTTGCTGCTCATGGCCCGAGCCTACGGACCCGACCCGGCCTCCTCGACCGGGATGACGATCTTGACAGTTTCCGGCAATACTGTCTAGTTTCACGCCCATGCCGCACCTCTCCCGCCGGGGCTTCCTCGGAACCGTCGCCGCGGCCGGGATCGCCGCCCTGGCCACCGACCCCACGGCTGCCGCCCAGCCGACCGACTCCGCCGGCGTCGCGACCGACTCCCCCGCACCCGGACGGATCCCCCACGAGGTGCAGGACCACCGGTGCATCGTGGTCGGGAGCGGATTCGGCGGCGGCATCTCGGCGCTTCGTCTCGCTGAGGCGGGCGTCGCCGTCGTCGACGTCGAACGAGGCCGCCGCTGGCCCACCGGACCGGACTCCACCACCCTCCCCAGCGCCACCTCCCCCGACGAGCGCGCCCTGTGGTTCACGGTGATGGTCGGCTACGGCGTCAGCGCGGACCGCGGTCGGGTCGTCTACGACTCGGCGCAGGACCGCGGGATCATCCGCTGGCCGGCCGACGGCGACTCCGGCATCCTCACCCACGTCGATCGCACCGCACGCGCCATCGCCGGCCCGACCGGCCACCTCACGGACACCAACCGCATGCTCAACTCCACCTGGCACCCGCTCGGCGGCGCCGTCATGGGACAGGTCTGCGACCTCGACGGCCGCGTCCTGGGCCAGCGCGGGCTGTACGTCGTCGACGGCGCGCTCATCCCCGGCACGACCGCCGCGTGCAACCCGTCGCTGACCATCGCCGCGATCGCCGAGCGCGCGCTGGACAGGATCGTGCGGCAGGACGTGGGCGTCGTTTTTTAGGGGCGCCGACTTCTAGGGGCACCGTTTTTCGGGCACGGCGTCCGGCGGCGTCCGGGATACTGGAGTGGTGCGCTCCCGCGACTCCATCCTCGACGCCACCCGAGCGGTCATCGGGCGCGCCGGTTTCGGGGGCGTCACGATCGCCGCGGTCGCCAAGCAGGCCGAGGTCAGCCGCCAGACCGTCTACTCCATCTTCGGCAGCCGCGAGGACCTGGTCTCGCAGGCCGTCTCCGAGCGACTCACCATGCTCACCGGCGCGTTCACCGATGTGCTCGACGCCGCGACGACGCCCCTCGAGCTGGTCGTGGAGATCGTGGTGGTGGGCCGCCACTGCATCCTCGACGATCCCCTGCTGCGCGCGCTCACGCTCGGCGGCGGCTCGAACCCCATCTTCGACCCCGGCTCCGCCGAACGGGCCCGCCAGTACGCGGTCGCGCTCCTCGTCCCCGCCGCCGAGCGGTTCCCGCAACTGGCCGGCCGCCTGGACCTGGTCGCGGAGGTGGGCGTGCACGTGGGCTGGTCGGTGCTGTGCCTGGACTCGCCCGAGGCCCGCTCCGACGACGACCTCCGCACCTTCCTCACCACCTGGCTGGCGCCGCTGCTGGAGACGTTCGGGACGTGAGCGACGTACTCGTCCTGTGGGACCTCGACCTCACCCTCCTCGACCCCGCCGGCTTCGGGACCCGCATGATCACCCCGGCGCTCGCCGACCTCCTCGGCCGCGACCCCGTCATGGGCGCGTCCTTCGCCGGACGGACCGACCGCGCGATCCTCACCGATCTGCTCGAGATCAACGGGATAGGTGTCGACGACGACGAGGTGGTCCTCTCCCTCATGGACGCCGTGGCCCGGCGCTGCGAAACGCTCGGGGAGGATCTCCTGGCCGGAGGTGGCGGCCCCCTGCCCGGCGCCCACGAAGCTGTCGCCGCCCTGGCCGCGGACCCGCGACTGCACCAGGGGATCGTCACGGGCAACATGCGGCGGACGGCGCTGCTCAAGCTGCGGCTCTGTGGCTTCGACGGGCTGCCCGACCCCGGACTCGGCGCGTTCGGTGATCACCACGCGGACCGCGCCCACCTCGTCCGCGACGCCCTCGCCGCCGCCCGGG
>NZ_JAALDT010000005.1:0-23864 GCF_014144995.1 Dietzia sp. DQ11-71
GCGCCGCCCCGGCGCACCCGCGCCCGGCGCCTGCTCACCGGCGACGCCGAGCGGCCACGGTGGATGTTCTGGGCCGCGCTCGCGGTGGCCGCGCTGATCATCTTCGGTCTCGCGCCCGCGCTGCTGAGCGACTTCCGGCTGAGCCTGCTGGCCAAGTTCTTCTGCTACGCGATCGTCGCCAGCGGCATCGGTCTGGCGTGGGGGCGCGGCGGCATGCTGACCCTCGGCCAGGGCGTGTACTTCGGCGTGGGCGCCTACGCGATGGCGATGTTCCTCAAGATCTCCGACGCCCGCGACCGCGGAGGCGCCGACGCGCTGCCCGACTTCATGCAGATCGCCGGGATGCGCGAGATGCCCGGGTACTGGGTGCCGTTCGCCTCGCCCGGGTTCACGCTCGCGGTGATCCTGCTGGTCCCGCCGCTGCTGGCGTTCGGGTTCGGCTACCTGGTATTCAACCGCAAGGTCAAGGGCGCCTACTTCGCGATCCTCTCGCAGGCCCTGGCGGCGGCCGCCGCGATCTTCCTCGTGAGCCGGCCGGAGCTGGGCGGGTCCAACGGGCTCAACCGCTTCACCGGGTTCTTCGGGTTCGCGCTGTCCGACCCGGCCAACCGGCGGATGCTGTACTTCCTCGCCGGCGGCGCGCTGCTTCTCGTGGTGCTGCTGGTGCGCCAGTTCATGAATTCCCGGTTCGGCGAGCTGCTCGTGGCCGTCCGTGACCAGGAGGAGCGCGTGCGGTTCCTCGGCTACGACCCGGCGATGGTCAAGTCGTTCGCCTACGCCGTGGCCGCCTTCGCCGCGGGGCTCGCCGGGGCGCTGTTCGTGCCGATCGTGGGGATCATCTCGCCGTCGGCGATCGGTATCGCGCCCTCGATCGCGTTCCTCATCGGCGTCGCGATCGGCGGCCGCGCCACCCTGCTCGGCCCGGTGCTCGGCGCGATCGGGGTGGCGTGGGCGCAGACCGCGTTCTCCGAGGCCTACCCGTCGCAGTGGACCTACCTGCAGGGCATCTTGTTCATCGTGGTGGTGGGGTTCCTGCCCGGCGGCCTGGCGTCGCTGTTCGTGATGCGACGTCGGCGCGCCAAGGGCCAGGAGCCGACCACGACGACCACGACGACCACGACGACCACGACGACGACGAACTCCGCCACCTCCGACCGGCCCGCCACCACCGGCACCGCCGAACCTGAACCCGATGCGACGGCGTCAGGCGCCGCTTCCCCCGAGGAGTCCCGATGACCCCGTCCACCGCCTTCGGCATCGGTGCCGCGCTGTCGGCCGGCACCCTGACCGGTGCCGAGATCGGCCTGCCCGGCTCCGCCGCCCGCGCGTCCGCCCGCACTCGCTCCGGTGGAGGAGGCGCAGGCACCTACCTCGAGGTCCGCGACCTGACGGTGACGTTCGACGGCTTCAAGGCCGTGGACGGCGTCGACCTCACCCTGATCCAGGGCGACCTGCGGTTCCTCATCGGTCCCAACGGCGCCGGAAAGACGACCGTCGTCGACGCGATCACCGGGCTCGTGCCCGCCACCGGCACCGTCGACAAGTCCGGCCAGCCGGTGCTGGGGCTCAAGACGCACAAGATCGCCAAGATGGGCATCGGCCGCACGTTCCAGACGGCGTCGGTGTTCGAGGACCTCACCGTCGAGCAGAACCTCGACATCGCCGCCGGTGCCCGCCGCGGCCCGCTCACCCTGCTGCGGCGCCGCCACGGCCGGGAGGAGAAGGTGACCGAGGCGCTGGAGACCATCGGGCTCGAGCACCTGGCCGGCACCAAGGCCGGGGTGCTGGCGCACGGGCAGAAGCAGTGGCTGGAGATCGGCATGCTGCTGGTGCAGGACTCCGACGTCATGCTGCTCGACGAGCCCGTCGCCGGCATGGGCGCCGAGGAGCGTCAGGCCACCGGGGAGCTGCTGCAGCGGATCGCCGCCGACCGCACTGTCGTGGTGGTGGAGCACGACATGGACTTCATGCGGGCCTTCGCCACCACCGTCACCGTCCTGGCCGCGGGCAAGGTGCTCGCCGAGGGCACCGTCGCCGAGATCCAGGCCGACCCCAAGGTGCAGCAGGTCTACCTGGGCACCGCCGCCGAGACCGAGGAGACCCCACGATGACCGCACTGCTCAAGATGACCGGCGTCCGCGCGGGCTACGGCGGCTCGGAGGTCGTCCACGGTGTCGACCTCGAGGTTCCGGCCGGGGGAGTGGCCGCGATCCTCGGTCACAACGGCGCCGGCAAGACGACGCTGCTGCGGACCGCGGTGGGACTGTTGCCGTGCAAGGGCGGCACGATCGAGTTCGACGGCGAGGACATCACCTCCCTGCGTCCGCACGCGCGGGTGGCCCGCGGGATCGGCTACGTCCCGCAGGGGCAGCAGTCGTTCACCCAGCTCACCACGGCCGAGAACCTGCAGCTCGTCGCCGATGGGCGCAAGCGCGGCAAGGCGCTGATCGACGAGTCGCTGGACCTCTTCCCGGCGCTCAAGGAGCTGCTCGACCGCAAGGCCGGCCTGCTCTCCGGCGGCCAGCGGCAGCAGTTGGCGATCGCCCGGACGCTCATCACCGAACCGCGGATGCTGGTGCTGGACGAGCCCACCGAGGGCATCCAGCCGAACGTCGTCGCCGAGATCGAGCGCATCATCGTGGATCTCGCCTCTCGCGGCGACCTCTCGGTCCTGCTCGTCGAACAGCACGTGGGTTTCTCGCTGCGGGCCTCGGACGTCTACTACGTCATCGAGTCCGGAAGGATCTCGCACTCAGGCGCCTCTGATGCGACCGCCGCCCACGAGGTCTCGGCGGCACTGGCGATCTGAGCCCGCGCCCACCGTAACCGCCCCGACCTGGGGTGCCCTGAAACCCCGGTCCAGGGCGCCGCAGGTCAGCGGGCTCAGCTGGTCCAGGCCACAGTCGGTCCACCTCTCAGTCGGTCCAGGCCGCGGGCGGCGGGGTGAGCTCGCCGGCGCCGGGCGCGCGGAACGCCTCCAGCATGAGCTCGCCGAAGCGCATCCACGCGAGCGGCGCGGTCTGCTGGACGCCGCGCACGATGCCGCCGTTGGCGTGCTGCAGCACGTAGAGGTCGCTGTGGTGGAAGTCGGTACGCAGGACCCCGGCGGCCTGCGCGCGCTCGACCAGAATCTCCGCCGCGCGTAGTGCCCGCCCGATCTCGGCACGGAACAACTCGGAGCCGGCGTCGGGGGAGAGCATCACGTCGCTGAAGCTCAGGTCAGTGGCCTGCTGCTCCAGGATGAACATGATGAAGTCGCGGAACGCCTCCCACGGCTCGGTCTCCGCCCGGCTGGCAGCCTCCTCGGCGAGGTCGGCGAACCGCCGCATCTTCTCCTCGAGCACCTCGGCCAGCAGGTGCTGCACGGACGGGAACCGCCGGTAGATGGTGCCGACGCCGACTCCGGCCTCGGTGGCGATACGTTCCAGCGTCACCGATGTGCCCTCCTCGGCGAAGACCCGGGAGGCCGCGCAGAGGATGGCGCTGCGATTGCGTTGGGCGTCTGCGCGGAGGGGGCGGTCGGGACTCATGGGGTCAGTCTACCTGCCAAGTGGAATAGATCCTCCGGATGTGTGGTTCACTACAAGCGGAGCATCTCTTCCACTAATTCGCGCGGGCCGCCCCGGGGCCAACCCGCCAGCCACACCACAAGGAGAAATCGTGAACATCGCCCTCTGGGTCCTGCAGATCGTCCTCGCCCTCATGTTCCTCATGGCCGGCGTCCAGAAGTCCTTCCGGCCGGAGCCGAAGCTGCACGAGTCGTTCCCGTGGGCGAAGGACTTCTCGCTCGGCACGGTCCGGTTCATCGGCATCGCCGAGCTGCTCGCCGCGATCGGCCTGGTCCTGCCGGCGGCCACCGGGATCGCGCCGATCCTCACGCCGCTCGCCGCGGTCGGCCTCGCGCTCATCATGCTGCTCGCGATGGTCGTGCACTACCGCCGCAAGGAGAACGGGGCGATCGGATTCAACGCGGTGCTGCTGATCCTCGCCGTCGTCGTCGCCTGGGGCCGGTTCGGTCCCTACGCCCTCTGACCCCACCCGCCTGACACCGGGCCCACCCCACCCCACCCGCCTGGCCCACCGACCGGCGCCCCGCCACCACCAGAAAGCAGCCCCATGAATGTCACCGTCTTCGGCTCCACCGGCGCGATTGGCCAGCTCACCGTCGCGGAGCTCCTGGACCGCGGCCACACCGTCACCGCCTACGCCCGCAACCCCGAGAAGGTCCCGGCCACCTGGGGCGAGAGCGACCGCGTGCGCGTGGTGATCGGCGAGATGTCCGACGCCGATGCGATCGACTCCGCCATCGCCGGTGCGGACGCCGTGGTCAGCGCGCTCGGCCCCTCGATGGACCGCAAGGCCACCGGCCTGCCGCTGGTCGAGGGCACCCGGCACATCGTCGCCTCGATGCAGCGCCACGGTGTGCCGCGGTTCATCGGCCACGCCACGCCGTCGATCCTCGATCCGCACGAGAAGCCGACCATGATCACGCGGTTCACCAGCGTCATGCCGCGCACCTTCATGCGCCGCGCGTACGACGAGATCACGGGAATGTCCGCGGCGGTCATGGAGTCGGAGCTGGACTGGACCATCGTGCGGTTCATCGCCCCGCGCAACATTCCCAAGGCCGACTCGGTCCGCGTGGGCTTCTTCGGCCACGACAAGCTCGGCATCGCGGTCGGGCGTGCCGACATCGCGGCGTTCACGGCAGAACTGGTCGACGACGACAAGGGCTTCTCTCGCCGGCTGCCCGCCATCACCAACTGATACGAAGGCAGAGGATCCGTTATGGCACTTGACCTCGGCGTCTACAGCTTCGGCAACACCCCACGGGCCGCCGGCGGGGATTACTGTCCCACGTCGCAGGCCGTCCGCGACGCGCTGGAGGCGGTGCGCCTGGCCGATCAGGTGGGGTTGGATTTCTTCGGTTTCGGCGAGCACCACACGCGGTCCATGCCGCTGGCCTCGCCCACCTCCATGGTCACCGCGGCGGCTGCCACGACCGAGCGCATCCGGATCGGCACGGCGGTGACGGTGCTGTCCACGGATGACCCGATCCGGGTGTTCGAGCAGCTCGCGGTGGCTGATGCGATCGCACCCGGCCGCGTCGAGGCGGTGGCCGGGCGCGGGTCGTCCACGATCACTTTTGATCTGTTCGACTACGACGAGGCCCACTACGACCAGCTGTTCTCCTCAAAGCTCGACCTGCTCCTGGCGATCAACGCGGGGGAGAACGTCACCTTCCGCGGGCCGCATCGCCGCCGGCCACTGGAGGACGTGACCATCTTCCCCCGGCCCGCCGCGCCGTTGCCGATCTGGCTGGGCACCGGCGGCAGCCCGAACTCGGTGATGCGTGCGGTCGAGCTGGGACTGCCCATGTTCCTCGGCGTGCTGGGCGGGACGCCCGAACACTGGGCCCAGTACGGCGCCGCCTATCGGCACGCGTGGGCGGAGGCCGGCCTCCCGCGTGAGCAGGCGCGGGTCGCGGTGGCCGTGCACGGGTTCGTGGGATCTGACGACGCCGCCGCCCGCGCCACGTACCTCGAGCACGAGCGCGAGATGTTCCGCACCGGAGCAGCCGAGGCAGGGCGCCCGCCGATGACGCCGCCCGGCCGCGAGCGCGACGCCAGCGCCGGCGGGATGGTATTCGCCGGAGGCCCAGAGCAGATCGCGGATCGCATCCTGCACCTGCACTCGCTGCTCGGCCACGACCGGCAGATCCTGCAGATGGACGTCGGCGGCCTGCCTCACGCCGAGTACCTGCGCGCCATCGAACTGCTGGGCACCGAGGTCCTGCCGCGCGTGCGCGCCGAGCTGGGCTGAGCGGGCCCGGCCCGGGCGTTGAGTCACAGCGTGCAGTGTTCTCGCAGGAGCGGATCGGCATCCTGCTGACGGAGCGACTCAACAGGTCGGCGTGGCGCCGGCTGAGTCAGCACGCGGGCTTGAGGAACGCCGTGAAGTACCCGCCGGTCTCGTGGAGCAGCGCGTCTTTCCGCGACTCGGACAGGCCGGGGACTTGGACAGGCCGGGGTATCGGTCACGAAGACCGGGCCGGCGAAGCACTGCAGCCGTGGGTGGGACGATCAACATCGCGGGCATCCGATGAGCCTGCCATCTGACAGTTGGTCCCGACGCTGCCTCGCTCGGAAACAACCTCTGACCTGGGGTGCCCTGCACCACGCGTTCAGGGCATCGCAGGTCAACGCTGCCGGGAGAGTGGGATCCCCGCCGGTCCACTGCCGGGCATGATCGATCGAGTCGAACCGGACCGGGTGGTCCGGGTCGTACTTGATGGTCTTGAACAGTGACTAGGAGAACGGGTTGTCGTTGGAGACCCGCGGACGGGAGAACGACCGTTGCGCCGCCACCGCCTCCGGGGCTGCAGCCAGCTCGTTGGAGCGCATCGCGGCCCCGTTGTCGGCGTGCAGCAGTGCCGGGGCGCCGGGTCGGTCCAAGGCGTCCAGGAACATCTCGGTGGCCTTGGTGGCGGTTGCATCATGGTCGATGCGCCAGGGCGCCGGGGTGCGGGAGTAGACATCGATCGCCAGGTACAGCCGGAAGAAGCTGCGCCGGGGCCCGGGCAGAAGGGTGATATCCCACGTCCACAGATCCCCCGGCGCACCGGCAGTCGCGGTGGGCCCGGCACGCGAGGCAGAAGTGCCGCAGTGCCGCAGTGCCGCCCCCGCCGGCGGTCCCCGACCAGTTCCCGCTTCCCGCGGCCCTCCGGGGGTAGGTCCGCTGGGCCGACCGGCCTGAGCTACTACTGCGCGTCCAGGTACGCGCGAATCTCTCGTGCCGCTCGGAGTCCGGATTCAATGGCGCCGTCGAAGAAGGCACCGTGGAAGAAGCGGGCGATGTCGGAGGTCGCGAACACGACCCGCTCGTCGAGCCGCGTGAAGTTCTCGTGAGGAACATATTTTGTCAGTTGACCCGGCCGGAGGAATCCGTAGGCGCCGTGGAACATGGGATCGTCCGCGCGATACATGTCGCCGACAGATTCGAGCACCGTCACATGCGGCAGAGCCTTTTCGATCGCGGTCTTGATCAGCGTGGGATCGGAGACGTCGAAGTCCGAGCCCGGGAAGGGGTAGACCGCGACGACCTGCTCGTCGGGGGCGCGGAAGTCGGTCGTGAGGAAGCTCATCGGCGCGGTCTCATCGCCGACGAACTGCATCGCGCGGGTTTCGCCCTTGAGCACTGCGACGCACTTGCCGGATGCTGGCACGGCCATGCCCTCGGCTGCGGCGGCGGCCTGCTGCTCGGGCAGCGCGGGGTCCAAGTCGAGGTGAGGCCATACGTTGGCCGGGGTCGCGATGATGCAAGCCCTGCCGCCCACTTCGCCCCCGTCCTTGAGCGTGACGCGCACACCGTCGTCCGAGGAGTCGATGCCGGCGACGGGAGTGTTCAGACGCACCTCGGCTCCGCCGTCGCTGATGATCGCGTCGATCAAGGACCCGGTACCGTTCTTCAGCTTCCACCCCATTTCCATGTCAGTGAAGTCGGCGTAATTGTCGTTGCCCAACGCCAACCACCGCAGGAGGGTGAGCCAACTCGTGTCGTCGAGTGCCCGGCCCGAGAAACCGGCGAACGTTCGAGAAAGGCTGGCGTACTCGTACTCGGAAAGGCCGAGACGCTGGAGGGCCTCAGTGGTGCTGATCGCGTCCATGGCGGAGACCTCGGCCAGGGCCAGCAGCGGTTGGGTGGGGTTGGGAAAGACCTCCGCCGAGGCGCCCTGGATCTTGTCGTACGCGGCGCGGGTCAGGGTCTCGCCGCTTTTGTAGGGGATCCAGGTCACCTCGCCGTCGGCGTAGATGGCGGTCCATTCGAGGTCGGCGACGCCGGGGATGACGTCGTCGGTGAGACCGTAACGGGTGATCTCAGACCAGGTGTGGGGCTGGGTCCAGTGGACGAAGGTGCCGCCGACGTCCGCGTAGCTGCCGTCGGACAGGCGACGGCTGCCGGAGCGGCCGCCGATGCGGTCCCGTCCTTCCAGTACGAGAGTGCGCAGGCCGCGGGTGGCACATTCGCGAGCTGCGGTAGCGCCGGCAAATCCGGCGCCGACGATGATGACGTCATAGTCATGCTTCATGAGGGAAGTTCCCTTGCTTGTTGGGCGGGCCGAGTCACTTGGCTGCGATGGGTGAGAGCTCGACCATCATGCCGGGCCCAGCAAGTGCTAGGACCGCGACGGTGGTCAGACAGGGTGCGTGGCCGGCGGTATTCTCGGCGAGCTTGGCCGAGGTCGCCAGGTGAGACCGGTGCGTGGTCGGGGCCGATGGCCACGATGCCAGTGAAGTAGATCGTGCCGTTGGCGGCGACGCTGAGCCTTCAACTGCCCATATCCGATTGATCATGCGTCCCGCCTCCTCTCGTCGCACCGCGTGCGGGGTGTGCCGACATCCGGCCACGGGAGCGCCGTCGTCCCGCCTGCGCCTGTCGTAAAACTACAGTTATTGACGCAAGTCTCGATCGTTTCGTCCCCAGCCGCTGCCTTCCACCGCCCCACGCACCTCACCGTTGGCTGGGCGTAGGCATCGGGGGAGTACGACGACGACAACGACCGCCACCGCCCCCGTACGCAGTCGCTCGCTCCGGCCGAACCGGTAGCGCCGGCAGGCCACGGGCGTGAACGCGACTTCGCGCCCGGCCGACTCGGCCTCACGAGGCGTACCGCTGACCTGTAGCAGCGGCACTCGTCACAGCCGTCCGAGCAGCTCCTTCCAGACCGGCCGCCAGTAGGCGATCGCCTCGGCCGAGTCGAGCTTGGTGTGCGCCAGCCCCACGCTGGCCTTGCTACCGGAGCTGCCGCCGGCCTTGTCGCTGAAGTTGATCGCCACGCGCGTGCCGTCGGCCAGCGGGACGCGCCAGTAGCGCCACTTCTCCGACCGCGTCACCGAAGCCTCGCCGTCCAGCGGGATCCCGCCGAACTCCTCGCGTCCGGCGACGAGCTCGGTCCACGACTGCAGGGCCGAGTCCTTGTCCCCGGCCACGGTCCGCGAGGTGGAGAGCTGGAAGTCGCCGTCGCAGGACTGCCCCGGGACCCGCAGGCCGGCGTGCTGTTCGTAGGCAATGGCCGTGCCCTGCGCCCACCACTCGGCCCGTTCCACCGACCCGGGCATGTGCTCGAGCGTCAGCCGGGCGATCGCGGTGTGGTTCTTCTCCCGCGCCCCGGCCTGCTCGAGCAGTTCGACCCACTCGTCCCACGGGCGGCCGGTGGCGGAGGCGATGGCGGCGGTGTTGGACGGCTTGACCATGCCCTCATCGTGCCGGACCTGCGGTGCCCTGTAACCCCTGTGCAGGGCACCGCAGGTCAGCGGCTCGGCGTGGGCGAATCGGCGGTTAGATCCCGCCGCCACGGCGACCGGACGACCATGGAGCGCATGCGGCGAGAGGAGCGTCATGCACGTCGACGGCACCGGGGAACCCATCGGGACCGAGCGCAACGAAACCGGGCGCAACGAGGCTGAGCGCAACGAAACCGAGGCGCAGCGCATCGACCGCAACTGGATCGAGCTGCTGCAGGAACTGCGCATCGTCCAGACCGGCGGCCAGGTGCTCACCGGCTTCCTGCTTGTGGTGCCGTTCCAGGGCCGATTCGTGGAGATCAGCGGTGGCGCGCGTGCCCTCTACCTGGTGGTCTTGTCGCTGGCGCTGACCTCGTCGGTCATCTTGTTGGCCCCGGTGATGATCCACCGTGCGGTGTTCCGGTCGCATCGCAAGGACCGGGTGCTCCGGCTGTCCGCGACGCTCGCCCGTGTCGGTTTGGCGATTCTGGCGGTGGCGATGGTCGGCCTGGTCGCGCTCGTCTTCACGCTGGTGCTGGGTGCGGTGTGGGGTGCCGTGGCGGCGGTGGTGATGGCGGTGCTCGTCGTCGTCATGTTCTTCGTGGTCCCCGCCCGCCTCCGCCACCAGGCCGCTACGAACCCGTACGTCTCCGGCTGAACGCCAGGCCTGGCCGGGCTGGGCCGGGCCGAAGCGCAGCGCGGCACCCACGCTGACCTGCGGTGCCCTGCAGGACCCGTTCAGGGCACCCCAGGTCAGCGGTGTGATCGTGGGTCAGGCGGCTCGACCCGGACGGCGGCTCGCGCGCCGGGGAGATGTGGGCGTTCTTCTCTCGCGGGGGCAGCGGGGGCACAGCTGAGGTAGGAGATCCTCGGACTCTGCTATCGGACTATCAGGCCACCACAGGGGCGATTCCCAGGATGTCGGAACACACTTGGTCCAGCGGGCCGGAGGCCGTCTGGCTCACCGAGCAGGAGGTAGGGCCATGTCCGAGATGGTGTTCTGGTGGTGGGATCGGGTGCTCTGGGAGTTCAGTAGGTTCGTGCGCGGTTCGCTCGGGTATCCCGAGTCGGGCTCGGTGGGTCCCCGCGTCATCACCCTCTGATGTGAAGCGCGTGATATGAAGCGCGCCGGTTCCGCACGCGGGTGGGACTGACAGAGACTGTGACGACGACGAGGTCAGCTCCAGCCACCGCCAGCGTCCCACCCGCTGTGCGGAACCGGCGGGCAGGAGCGGTCCCGACCACGATCCCCCGTGGCCGGGGCCGCTTCCCGTGCGATGGTTCCTACGCCTCGGCGACGTCGGTGGTCGTCAGCTCGGTTCCGGTGGGCGTGGTGGGGGATTCTCCGGTGGTGGGGGCCGCCGACGGGCTCGTCTTCACGGCGACGGTGGTCAGCGGCGGCAGGTCGAAGATCCACCCGGCGGTGCCGTCGGGCCGGAGCATGGCCTGCTGTGCGGAGTCGTCGAGCTGGAAGGCGATGACGATCTCGTAGTCCCGCTCCGGCGACAGGGGAGTGGTCGTCGAATTGGCGGCCTGCTCGCAGTCCGAGTTGAGCGTCGTGGCCTCGCGAGTGGACCCGCCGGCGCGGACCTCGGCGAAGTCGTCCGGGGCGACGGACGTCCACCTGTCGGGGCCCGCTTCGGCGGAGGTGGTGATGCTCAGCGTGAGCTCGACTCCGCAGCCGGGCGTCCGCTCGATGTCCTCGACCTTCGCGGTGCCCAGTTCGACGCCGTCGCGGTTCACGATTGCGAACTCCCGCCCGACACGCACCGACTCGGGATCCTGCGGTCCCTCGGCCACGGCGGTCTGCTCGGTGGTCTCGGGCGTCGCTTCCTCGGTCGGGACGGAAGACTCACTGCTGGCCGGCTCGGAGGTCCCGGGCACGGTCGTGCTCGACTCGGAGGACTCCGGCTTCGAGGTGGTCGACGTCGCGTCAGCTGTGGTCGTCGCGGAAGTAGAGGTCGTCGGCGACGGAGTTGCGCTCGTCGTGGTGGTGGCCGCGGGCGTGCTGGCCGAGGGGGCCGCAGTCTCAGTGAGTTGCGTCGCTGTCGCGTTGTCGGAGGTCGTGGTCGTTGTCGGCGCCTCGGTCATGGCTGTCGACATCCGGCTGGCGGTTTGAGTCGTGCGGGGCCAGTTGCTTTGGTTCGGGGCACTGGGGGTCGGCGTTGTCGCCTGGTCGACGCCACATTCGGCGTGCGCGAGAATCAGGTCGAGGGTCCATTGATTGAGGATGCCCGAGCCGCTGGCCTCGACCCTCAGGCGCAGTTGAGACAGCGCGGACCCCGTGCTCGCCTTCTGCACCCGGTGAAGGGTGGCGGTCTGACCGTCAGGTCCGGTGATCGGCTTGCTCTGGGTGTTCTCGGCGGGCATCGGGACCGATACTCGGTTTGACCCGCTTCCCAGGATGATCGGACCACCCCAGCTGAGCCCTGCCTTGCCCTCTGAGGCGGAGCACGTCGCGGTTGCGCGAATCGGGCTGCTGTATCGGTAGCTCACGAGGTCGGATCCGAAGACTGCGGCCGTGGTGAGCGACAGTGACGTGGTTTCGGAGACAGAGTTGGCGGTAGCGTGTGCGATCTTTCCGGCGTCTCCGTTGGCGCACCCGGAGTCGGTGCGCACGGACAGAGTCGCGCAGGATTTCCCGGTCGCGCCCAGAGCGAGGTAGAAGGGGAACAGCCACGACGCGCTGCTGTGGCTCGCCGGACCCTTCTCTGATCTCGCGGTAGCCGGGGTCTCCACGAAGGCGGTCACTGGTGCGATCTGATCGTCCTGGGTGAGCCGGTCGATGAAGCCGTAGGTGGAGACTGCGCGGGCGAAGCTGTTGCCCTGGTTGATGTTGCCCACCCCGAACCGCGATTCGCCGTAGACAGGGTCGGTCCAGGACGCCTCGGTCGGCTGAACGCTCCGGAGTGCCACGCCGAACCCTGCCACCATCAGTACGACGCCCAGTAGGGCGATGAGCTTGCGGGACTTCAGTGTGGAGGCGCTCATCGACCTTCTCCGTCCGCATCCAGGCCCTCGGACGCAGGAGCTTCGTCCTCATCCTTGGGCCAGAAGGCCCACAGCACTCCGAGCGCGGCCAGTCCGGTGATCCCGCCCAGCACCATGGGGTTGCTGAACCAGACGATGATGTTCGCGAGCTCGGGCACCGACCACAGCACCTTGCGGACCGTCTCGACCCGGTACATGCCGGGGTCGATGTTGGGGTTGGCGTCGCCCTTCATCTGCACGAGTGCCTCGCCGGGCGTCTGCGGGTGCACCTCCACGACCCGGTGGGTCACCGGGAGTTTGCCCTCTCCGCGGTCGACCGTGATGACGTCGCCCACGCGGATCTCGTCGGCGGAGATCTCCTTGACCACCGCCACGGCTCCGGTGGGGATGGTGGGGCTCATCGACCCGGTCTTGAACATGATCAGCGAGATGTTCATGGTGACCGCGGCGATCACGAGCCCCACTGCCACGACTCCGCCCGCGGCCAGGAGATTGGCGATGCCGCCGCCGATGTACGACCACACCGACCGTGTGCGCGGTGCCCGGTGGGAGGTGGCAGCTGAGGCCGGGCCTTCCGAGGGGGTCTGCACGGTCGGTGTGCTCATGGCGTTCTCCTGGTGAGGGCTGGGAGTCGAAAGGGGGAGGGGAGGGAGAAGGCGGGATGGGTGCGGCGGCGGGAGCGTCGCCCGCCACCGCGGTCACGAGTTATTACGCGACGGGGTCCTTGGAGGTGGCGGTGAACTCCCAGAGGATCGAGTCGGAGAACTCGTCGCCGACCTCGAGGGGGGCGCCCTCGGCGAGGGTGGCGGAGAAGCACACCCAGCGGTAGCCCTTGGCGGCGATGTCGCCGGTCAGCATCTCCCCGGGCGCCGCGCCGATGGTGGCGGTCCGGGTGAAGGTGACGGAGCTGTCGCACTTCGGGGCGGTCGCGCTCGTTCCGACGTCGGCGACGCCGACGCTCACGTAGTCCGCGAGCGGGGACTCGTCGGCGTTGGTGCGGCTGAGCACGATGTCGGCGCCGAGATTGCCCTTGGTCTCCTGGAGGCCGACCAGCTGGTAGACGGGCTCGTTGGGGATGAGCTTGTTGGCGCCCTGGGCGAACGTCATCGCGCCGGGGCCATCCGTGCCCTCGCCGTCGGAGGCGACGTGGGCGGCCCAGGAGGATCCACCGTCGAAGGAGCCGTCGATGTTGAAGGACGTGTTCTCGGTACCGAAGGTGCCCTCGCCCCACACGGTGTCCGACCAGGCGGCCAGGGTCACGGCGGCGCCGACGCCCAGCACGAGACCGGAGGCCATGACGGCGCGGACCTTCTTGCGGCGGTTCTGGTTCTTGGCGGCGGGCTGGGGGGTCTGGGGCGCGGTGCTCATCGGGGGGAGCCTTTCTGAGAGGGAGGGCCTGGCATCAACACACCTTGTTGATGCATCTCATTTATTATCGCTTACCTACCTGCGAGTAGCAAACTGAAAGTTGACATTTGTCTGTAACGTCACAATCCGCCGGATCGGCTGACAAACGCTCTGTACCAGGACATATGAGGTCTACTTCAGGTTTGAAGTGGGCAGAATACTGAACAGACCGGTCTGGACGAACGTCCTGGACGGTGTGTCCAGAAGAGAGACGCTCGGCGACCACGAGGTGGTCCGCCGCGCTATATCGAGCCCGTCACGGGGAGTTCTCATCAACCGGCCAGTGCCCGATGGCCGGGATCAGTGGGTGTGGGCGCGCATGCCGCCGGTCCCGCCGGGCGGGGTACGACGACGACGAGGGCCGGCCGCCTCCGCCAACCCATTCACTCGCTCGGTGCGCCGAACCGGCTGGCTCTGCCGTGGCGGGAGCGGACCCGCAGCTGCAGACGCTGACTGCTCCGCAGATCTGCCGCAGCTCTCCTACAGATCCCCCGGCAGCTTGTCGCGCCGGATATCGCGCCAGGAGGACTGGCGCATGTGACCGTCCTCGGTGAAGCCCTGGTGGCGAACCTCCACGACGAGCTTGGGCAGCACCCAGATGGCGTCGCGGCGGGCGTCGGCGGGCAGTTGCTCGACGAACGGGCTGGTCTTGCGCTTGAGCGGCTCGAGCTCCTCGAGTAGCGCGCGGGCCTGCTTGTCGGAGAAGCCGGTGCCCACGCGCCCGATGTAGGTCAGTCCGGTCTCGGCGGGCAGGCCCAGCAGCAGCGAGCCGAGTGACCCGGAGCGCCCGCCTTTGCCCGGCCGCCAGCCGCCCACCACGGCCTCGGTGGTGGTGAGCAGCTTCTCCTTGAGCCACGCCTTGGACCGCCGCCCCGACTCGTACCGGGAGTCCCGACGCTTGGCCACGATGCCCTCCCAGCCGAACTTCTCCGCCTCGGCCAGCGCGCGGTCGCCGGGGCCGTCGAGGACCTCCGGTACGTGCACCCGATCCACCCCGGTCAGCGCCGGGGCCAGCAGATCCAGCACCTCGCGGCGTCGCTCCCACGCCTGCGTCCGCAGGTCCACGCCGTCGACCTCCAGCACGTCAAAGACGAACAGTTCCACGGCGGGCAGTGACGAGTCCTGCCCCTCGGCCGCGGCCTGCTTGGCCAGTGACGCGAAGTCCGGGACGCCGTCGGAGCCCAGGATCACCAGCTCGGCGTCGATCACCGCCGGCCGCTCGAGTGCGTCGGCCAGTCCGGGGAAGCCGTCGGTCAGCCAGTCCATCGAGTTGCCGTTGCGGCTGACCAGGCGCGCCTGCCCGCCGGCGCCGCTGGTCGCAATGGTTACCCGGTAGCCGTCCCACTTGCCCTCGAACGCCCACTTGTCGTCGGGGAGCTCGGTCACCGTCGCGGCGGTGGGGATCATCGGCAGCGGGGGAGCGTCGGGGCGGTCGGCGCTGTCCGAGTCGCGGGACGCCCCGCCGCCCGAGCGCCGAGATGACCCCTTGCCCGCGCTGCCGGAGCCGCCGGACGACGAGCCGCCCGACCGCGCCCGCTTATCGCCCTCGGGATACGACGACTTCGGGTTGTCGCGCCCGCCGTAGAAGGAGTCCGGCGACTGGTCCTTCATGTACTGCACGATCCACTGGTTCTTCTCCGCGCTGGTGCGCACGAGCACGTAGCGGCCGGAGACCTTGTCGCCGTGGAGCCACACGATGATCTCGTCCTCGCGCCATTTCTCGCACTCGTACCAGCCGCGGTCCCAGATGGTCATGTGGCCGGCGCCGTATTCGCCCTTGGGGATGGTGCCCTCGAACGTCTCGTAGCCGAGCGGGTGGTCCTCGGTGTTGACGGCCAGCCGCCGGTCCTTGGGCTCGGTCGGCAGGTTCTTGGGCACGGCCCACGACGCCAGCACCCCGTGGTGCTCGAGCCGCAGGTCGAAGTGCAGGCGCCGGGCGTGGTGCTCCTGGATCACGAAGATCGGGCCGTCGACGTCGTCGCGATCGGTCTCGACCTCGCCGTCGAACGGCTCCGGCGTCTTCCGACGATCCCGCTTGCGCCGGTATTCGGCCAGGCTGGTGACCACGGCGTCCTCGCTGGCGGGCTCGGCGTCGCAGCCCTCCACTTCTGTGGAGTGAGCGGCATCGGAGCCGTCGCTGGAGTCGGTGTCGGCGGGCTCGGGGTCCTCGTCATCGGACGACGACGACGAGCTCTTCTTGCTGCCACCCGATTTCTTCGCCCGCGATGCCGAACCGGTGGAGGAGGTCGACTTCTTCTTGGTGGCCTTCTTCTGGGCTGTGCCTTCGAGCCCGTCGAGGAGGTCGCCGTCTGAGTCCAGGCGCTTGAGGACCTCGTCCCAGTGCAGGTGCGCGAGTCCGCCGTCGCCGAGTTCCTCCCACGAGCGGGGAGCGGCGACCCACGGTTCGACCCGCCCACGCAGGGAGTACGGGGCGACGGTGGTCTTGGCGCCGCTGTTCTGGCTCCAGTCGACGAACACCTTGCCTTCGCGGATGGAGCGCTTCATGGTGGCAGTGACCAGGTCGGGGGTCTGCTTGGCGAGCGACTGCGCGATCTGCTTGGCGACCTTGGAAGCGCTGGCGGCGGTGACGGCCTTGTCCAGCCGGGCGTAGAGGTGGATCCCCTTGGACCCGGAGGTCACCGGGAAGGAGTCGAGTCCCGCCTCGGACAGCAGGTCGCGGACGCGGAGGGCCACCTTCGCCGTCGTATCCAGATCCACGTCCTCGCCCGGATCGAGGTCGATCACGATCCGGCGTGTCCGGCCCGGCTCGTCGTTCTCCAGGGTCCACTGCGGCACGTGCAGCTCGAGCGCGGCCTGCTGCGCGAACCACGCGAGCGTGGCGGGGGAGTCCAGCACCGGGTATCGCACGGTGCGTGAGGAGTGCTCGATCGCCACGCGCGGCACCCAGTCGGGCGCGTGGGAGGGGAGGTTCTTCTCGAAGAACGAGTCGGCGTCGGTGCCGTCGGGCCAGCGCTTGCGCGTCACCGGCCGCCGCCCCGCGTACGTCATGAGCAGCGGGGCGACGGCCAGGTAGTACTCGAGCACATCGGCCTTGGTGGTGCCGGTGGCCTCGTAGAGCACCTTGTCGGCGTGGGTGAACCGGATGGTCCGCCCGTCGACCTCGACCGACTCCTTAGAACCCTTGCTCGCCATGGGACCACTCTGGCACTGCGGTCGGATATCGGCGACCGGCTCGCTGCCGGGAGCGAGGGGGATGAGTGGAGGAGCCGCGGGCAGCCAGCGAACTGAAACTCTCGGGGGCTGGTCGAGCACGATGCGGCACCAGAGAACAGTCGGCAGAGAGTGGGGCCCAGAATCGCGGCCCCGAAACCCCACCACTCCACGGGCCTTACCCCCGCGGCTGGGCTCTTCGTCTTCTGCGACCGCCAGCTTAGCCCTTTCTCTTTTTCACATTTGCGGAGGTCACGAAGGAAGCGGCACTGCGTCTGTGCAATTCCGCCTCTCCTCGCTCCTGTTCACGTGGGAACATTGGCTTATGGGAGCGGCTGCGCGACGATACGGCATTAGCGACGACGACTGGGAGCGGCAGATAGAGGTAGCGATCAGGTATCTCAAGCGCGTCGCCGGACTCAGACGCGTCACCAGTTACACCGAGCTAAACCGCGAGATCAGTGAGAAGACCGGACTTGCGAGATTCGACTTCACCCATCCCGAAGGCCGCAATGCCATGTCGGAGTTACTGGGCGAGGTCGTCGAGCGGACGGTGGACGAACTCGGCGCGATGCTATCGGCGGTGGTCCTTTACATTGACGAGAACGATGCTGGCCCCGGTTTCTACAGCCTCGCGGTCGACCTGGGCAGACTTCCCGCTGACGCGACGTCGGACCAGAGAATAAGGCAATGGTCGGAGGAGGTTGCCGCTGCTCAAGACGCGTGCAAGACCGGTCGCCGTGGGCGTGCAGTCGAGCTAACGAGTGTGCACGCTAATCGGCCGTTCGTCAGTGCCGGGATAGAGGACGAAACCGGACAGCGCGACAATCCGATCAGCTGACAACGACGGTTTGTGGTTTCTGGGCCTAGCTGATTCCCCCTACTGCTTCGACCGCCCGGCGGAGTCGGACCTGTGCGTCAATGAGCCAGTCGGTCATTGCAGGCCAGGCGTCTCGGTCTTGGAGGTCGTCGAAGTCTGAGCTGGCAATGACTCGCGCGGCTTTTCTTCCATTCATGGCGTCCCACTCGAGTTGCCCACCAAAGGCGGCTTCGAACTCGTCGGCACGATTGTGGAGGGCGTTGAAGCGCTCCAGGTTCGTTTCAGGGTCCGGCGACTCAAAGTACAGCTGGAGGGTCAGTCGGTTTCCGATCCAGACCATGGATATGAGTACCTTCGACACTCCAGAGGATGTCCCGCACCAAGTGCCGCCAGTGGTCCGCGCATTCGTCCAGTTGGGGTGCGACTCGCGGATGCGTCCCAAGACTGCCTCCCAGAACTCTCGGTAAAGCAACTCTCTCGCCGAGGCCGGGCGAGTTTCGCGCTTGACGCGCTTTTCCCAGTCGTTGGGCTGGGCCACCAGATCGAAGGCTGGCGCGTACTCCGAGTCGCCAATCTGAACGACCCGGATCACTACGCCGAAGAATCGCGTCCCCTCGTCCGTCCGTTCGTTAAGCCAATCAAGTGCGGCTCGATGCTCTGGCCGAAAATCAGTAGCGATCCAGATGATGGTGGTGGGCTCCGTGCCCGCTGCATAGGTGATGAGCTGTCCGAGGTGAGAGTGGTCAGACGGCTCCAACTGGTTTTCCACAATGACCGTGGTATTCGCGGTGACGTCGCGACCGACAAGGTCCAAGCTGAAGCTCCCGACCGGATGCTCGGCCGCGTCGAGTTCGAGGTCCATGCCGAGAACCTCGTTGAGGACATCGACGTTGTCTCTGAGCCATGGGGTGAAGGACAGCGCTTCGTGCTTCCAGACATCTCGAGGAGGGACAGATGAGAGTCGGCCCAGGGAGGGCAGAGGTGCAGACATGAGGTCTCCTGGTCCAGCAGTCGGGCGGTATCGGAGTGGCGGCATTCCGGGCGGTCGCGGCGCCTACCGGCCGTCAGGGTTGGTGCCCCCACCATCACCTCGTGAAGTCAATCACCAACCGCCCCCGAGTCCCACCGGCCTCGAGCCGCTCATGGGCCCGCCATGCGTCCTCCGGCGAGTAGCTGTCCGCGACACGGAGGGTGACGACGCCGTCTTCCGCCAACTGCCGCAGCTCGTCGAGCTTGGCCTGCTCCTCGGCCATATCCGCCACGCTCACGGCATAAACCTTCAAGTCGCGGCTGCCGTCGCCCTGGTACCACCGCACCGTCGCGACCCCGCCGCCGGTCTTGACCGCGGGGAGTACGGCGGCGTCCTGCACGGCTCCGTCGAAGAGTCCGTCCACACCGTCGGGGTAGAGCTCGAGGATGCGGTCGGCGACGCCGTCGCCCCGCCGGACGATCTGGTCGGCGCCGAGCGACCGGACGAGCTCTTCGTCGGCCTCGGACGCATCGGCCACCACGACGAGCCCGGCATGCTTGGCCAACTGCACCACGTAGCCACCGTTAGATCCGGCCGCGCCGGTGACCGCGAGCACCTCACCGGGCTTCAACCCCAGCAGGTCGAGAGCGCGCCGGGCGGTGAGGCCGTTCATCGGAAGCGTCGATGCGGCGATGTCGTCGGCATCGCGGGGTGCGGCGGCGATCGACTGGGCGGGCAGGACGATGTCCTCGCGATACGCACCGTGCTCGTCGCGGGGGACCACGATCCCCATGACCCGGTCGCCGACCGAGAGGGAGGTCTGCGCGTTTTCGCCGATCTCGACGAGCGTTCCCGCGATGTCCATGCCCGGGACGTCCGCAGCCCCGCGCGGGGTTCCGGTCTTCGAGCGGGAACCGTTGCGCGTGTAGGTGTCGGTGGGGTTGACCGTGGCGGCCGTGACCCGCACGCGAACGTCGGTCGGCCCGAGTTCCTGGGTGGGGACGTCGACGACCTGCAGGGCGTCGGGGCCCCCGTAGGTCGTCACTCCGATGGCGCGGACGGTGCTGGTTGAGACGGTCATTGTTCCTCTTTCCCGCGGGACCCGTAAGTCGGGACGGCTCCGCTGGATTGGTGGTACGAGTGACTGCTTCCCCGCCGAGTAACCACGCGCCCATCGAGAACATTCCGGCCCACCCCCGAGGTCTCAGCAGTAGCGCCAACTGATCGGGGCGGTAGCGCCGCCTGGCACGCCGGCGTGGGGTGGTGTGGCTATGTGGCGACGACGACGAGCCGCGCCCTCTGCAGGCTGACTTCTCGGGGCAGGTGTGGCGCAAGGACCGCGAACGACTCTTGGCCGAGTGTCAGCGAGCGCTCTCGGCGCCCTGACACAGGGCGGGCATTTATGGGACATTGGTGGGACAAGAGAAGCGCGTCATCTTAGTGGGGAGCTACGGAAATGGCCACGGACACCAATGCAGGCGCTCGGTCGAGCGCGGCGCACCGCAGCGCTGTGACAGGGTCGACTCAGGACATCGCCCGCTTCCTGATCGATCACCTCGGCTCTGCGCTGACAGCGCACATCGCCGGGGTCGACCGGCGCACCGTCAACCGCTGGGCTGAGGGGGCTGCAGCTCGCGCATCAGGAGAGGCGAATCTGCGAGTCGCGTTCCAGGTTTTTCAGCTGATTCAAACTGTCGATGCACCGCAAACGGTGCGCGCGTGGTTCATGGGTATGAACCCGCAGCTCGACGACGTCTCACCGGCGGAGGCGCTCGCAGAAGGTCAGCACCGCGAGGTCATGGCCGCGGCCCGAGCGTTCGTGGCTGGCGGTTGAGGTAGTGGCGACTTCACATCTTCCTGGGCCAGCTGTGGTTCATCCGCCGGCCAGCTTGTACCGAGTCGCGCGGCGTGGACGTGAACTTGACCATTCTCGAATTAACGCCGCGGACGCCGCGCTCACCCGCTCGGGCAACCGTTTCGACGTGGCGGGCGGAGGCGTGTTGTATTTCGGGTCCAACGAGGCCGGTTGCTTCGCTGAGACGCTCGCGCGCTTCCGGCCGACAGCTGCGATGCGGGCGATCGTCGCGGAGGAAGATCCCGGTTTCGTGGTGTGTGGTGGCGTGCCCCAGGACTGGCGGGCACGGCGATTGATGATCGAAGCGGCAACGATCGATCCGCTGCCTTTCGTCGATGTCGAGGACCCTGACACCCACGAGTTCCTCACCTCGGCGATGGCCCCACAGCTAGATGCATTGGGTGTGAGTGTCCTCGATGTCGCTACGCTACGCGGACCCAACCGGGCCGTGACGCGAGCGGTCTCCACTTGGATCTACGCAGCCACCGACTCCAACGGCGCGCCGAAGTACTCAGGGGTGCGCTACATCTCGCGCCTGGGAAATCACGAATGCTGGGCAGTCTTCGACGGCACCGAGCTGCAGGTACGCAAACGCGAGGGGCTGGAGTTGAGCAATTCCGCTCTCCAGAAAGTCGCTGGGAGCTTCGGGCTACGGATCTTCTAGCGCGGACTGAAGCGACACGAGTGCCTGCTGCCTCGCAGCGTAACCGCCTGACGGGTCAGGCGTGGCTACTGATGAGGTCGTCCATCGACCGCCCCGATTGCTTCGACCACAGGGTGAACGCCGCGCTGGTCATGGCGGCGGCCGCGTAGAGGGCGGACGCCAGCCCGTGCTCGCCGATCGCGGTGCGCATGCCGGAGGTTGCGTCGCAGTCGAGCAGGACCGCATCGCACAGCCCGGCCATGCCGTCCGGGGCGTCGGGAAGCCGTGCGCTGTCGCGGACCGTGGCGATGACGGCGGCGGGCAGCTCCGGCGCCACCGACTGGGCGAGCTGGGCGAAGCGGGAGGCGACGGTCAGGGCGTCGGGGATCGGCGGGGGAGAGGCATCGGCGGTCAGCTCCAGGGTCTCGAGGAGCTCGCCGGCGGCCGAGGTGTCGCCCCGTTCGTGGGCGTAGAGAACCGCCCGGACCTGCTCGACGGCGGCTTTGTGGCGCTGCTGCGCGCGTTGCATCCCGGCCTGGAGGTCGGCGACGGTCGCGGTCTGTAGGTCGACGCCCTCTCGGACCAGGAGCGGGGCGAATCGTTCGTACTGTGCGCGCTGTTCCGGGGATGCCATGGCCCCATTGTGTCCCCTCGGCGCGAACAGGCTGGCGGCGCGTCGGCCACCCCGGCGAGGTCGGCCCCCCGTTCAGAGGACCCCGGCCAACCCCCCGATTCCTCGCCCGAGCAACGTCACCGCCCCGAGGGTGACGACGACGACGGCGACCCGTCGCCCCACCGTCGCGGACACTCGCGTGGCCACCGCGCCACCCAGAAGAATGCCGATCGGAACCATCGCCACGACGAGCCCGATCACGCCGATCGGCGGCAACCCGGAGATCGGCGCGGCCCCGAGACCGACCTTGGTGATGACGGAGGTAGCGCCCATGGTGAAGAAGATCGGCTGCAGGGTGGCGGCGAAGGACCGCTGGTTCCAGCTGGTCGCCTGCGCGTAGACGAGCATCGCGGGTGCGGCCACGCCGACCGCGGTGTTGAGGAATCCTCCGGCCGTTCCGGCAACTGCAGCCGGCCACCGACCGCCCACCGGCGGGATGCGCACGAGAGCGGTGAAGACGAGGGTGCCCAGCAGAGCAGCGCCGATCACCACCTCGAGCCAGCTGCGGTCGGCAGCGCCCACGAGGAGGGCGCCGGGCACGGACCCCACGACGATCAGCGGCGCCAGGTGGAGGTACCGCCGCCAGTCGATGTCACGCCACAGCGTGATCGCGATGAGGGCCGCGGAGACCGTGGTCGTGATGTTGGTCAGCAGCACTCCGGCGACGGGCCCCAGCAATAGCGCCAGCGTCGGCGAGACCACCAGCCCGACACCCATCCCGCTGACCCGTTGCAGGACCGTCCCAAGGATGACGGACGCCGCTGCGACAAGCAGGAGGAGGGGACCGACGTCGGCGGGCATGCACCACAGCATTCCAGTTGCGTCCTCCGCGACCGGCGGCGCCACACGCCCCGATATCGCATACTCATCCCATGCGATCCATCTGGAAGGGCGAGGTCTCCTTTGGTCTGGTGAACGTGCCGGTCAAGGTGTATTCGGCGACGGAGGACCATGACCTGCACGCGCGGCAGGTCGATAAGAAGGATGGCGTGCGCATCCGCTACAAGAAGGTGCGGGACGACAATGGCGAGGAGGTCGAGTTCTCGGACATCGCCAAGGCGTACGAGTCGGAGGACGGCGAGATGGTCATCCTCACCAAGGAGGATCTGGCGAGTCTGCCGGTGGAGCAGTCCCACGAGATCGAGGTGACGGAGTTCGTCCCGGCGGATCAGGTGGATCCGGTGGCCTTTGACAACGCGTACTTCCTGGAGCCGGCGTCGCGCTCGAACCGGGCGTACGTGCTCATGCGCGAGGCGCTCGAGTCCACTGATCGCCTGGCGATCTGCACATTCACGCTGCGTAACCGGACCCGCTTGTGCGCGCTGCGGGTGTACAAGGACGTGCTGATGCTGCAGACGTTGCTGTGGCCCGACGAGATCCGCCCGGCGATCCTGGAGGGCTTGGACAAGGAGGCGAAGGTCCGGCCGCAGGAGGTGAAGATGGCGGCCTCGTTGATCGAGACGATGGCGGCGGATTTCGAGCCGGAGAAGTACGAGGACGACTACCAGCTGCAGCTCAAGGAGCTCATCGAGGCGAAGGCAGCCGGGGGAGAGGCGTTTACCGTCGAGGAGCGTGAGGAAGCGTCCGACGACGACGGTGACGACGAGGTCGCCGACCTGTTGGCCGCCCTGCGGGCGAGTGTGAAGGACCGCGGCGGCGACGCGGACGACAGCGACGACGAAGACGACGAGGACTCCGGCTCCGGGAAGAAGTCATCGGCCAAGAAGAGCGGCTCGAGCTCGGCGAAGAAGACCCCGGCCAAGAAGACCGCAGCGAAGAAGACTCCCGCCAAGAAGGCGGCGGCAAAGAAGGAGCCGGCCAAGAAATCAGCGGCGAAAAAGTCGACCGCCAAGAAGTCGACGGCCAAGAAGACCACCGCTCGCAAGGCGACCGCAAAGAAGTCCGCCTAGCCCCCACCGACAGCCGCGCGATCCAGAGTCATCCGCAGCGCTCTTCCCGGTGTGATGGCAGCAATCAAGCTGAGCCTGCGGCGACGCTGCGGAGCGGGAGTACGGAATGGTTGGTCAGCTCGAGAACGGTCTCGCCGCTG
>NZ_JAALDT010000060.1:0-26439 GCF_014144995.1 Dietzia sp. DQ11-71
AGGGCCGCCGACAGGGCCGACCAGGCGTGCACCCCGCTACCGTCGAAGTAGGCCGCGGCGCCGAGTAGCAGGAGCGCCACCGAGCGTTCGCGCCCCGGCCTCCGGCGCGCGACCGCCCACCACACGAGACGTCGGCCGTCGCCGTCGCCCAGACCCCGCTGGGCCAGCCGCCGGTAGATCTCGTCCCGAACCGCGATGACGAGCAGGTCCCGGCCGATTCCGGCGAGCTCGTCGTCGTCGACACTCTCCCCCACCTCCAGTCGACGTGCGGCGTCGTCGTGACGCTCGACCGCCTCGGCCACCACCGCCTCCGCCACCCGACGGGCCCCGTCCACCCGCGGCGGCCCCGACTCGTGGGGATCCTCGTCGCAGGCGTCCGCGTCCCGCACGAGGTACATCCGGTCTATCTCGTCCCGCGAGCCGGCCCGGACCCGGCCACCGTACGCGTGGACCGCGGCGATCTGCGTCGAGTCGGGATCGAGTTGGACCCCACGGACCATCCCGAACAGGTCCACCCACGGCGCGCCCTCGGCGAACTCGCCGACGCCGTAGGCCGCCGCGACCTCCGTGCCCGCGACACCCAGCCAGTACTCGAACGCCGATGCGGCGTCCTCCGCCCGCAAGCCCGCGTGGTAGTCCTCCACACAGTCCTCGTGCACCACGACCAGATGCACCGACCCGATCCCCTCCCGCGCGCAGAACTGCGCCAGCCCGCGCGCGGGACCGGGATCGACAGCCGGGTTCGAGCGCCCCACGGAAGCGTCGTCGGGACCGCCGTCGTGATAACCGTCCACGTCGTCGTGACCGTCGAGAAACTCGTCGTCATCGGGGTCGCCCCGTCCCGCCCCCAGCAACCCGTCGACATCCATACGGACCACCGGCCCCTGCCCGCCGTCGGCCGTCTCGCCGCACAGCACCACCACCGACCCCCGGCCCGGTGGGAAGCCGAGCATCGCCGGTATGGAGGCGATCAACTCCTCCGGCGAGGAGATCACCACCGTCGCCCGTCCGTCCGCCCCGTCATCGTCGATCATCTCGCCGGTCGTCATCGTCCTCATCCGTCTCCTGTCTCGCGCGTCCTGGGCCCCGCCCGGGTCCCGGCCCGCAGGTGCCGTGCACCGGTCTCACCATCGGGCACGTGGTCGGCCACCGGAGGCCTGCGGGCGTCCTGTCGCGCCCCGCCTGTGGAGAGGGGGACGACCTGTGGGGAACGGCAGGGGCACCGCCACCGGGGAATCAACCCGGGCGCGGTGTCGTTGTCACAGTTGTGAACCCCGTCCCGGATGGACGACCGGGCGACCCCGTACTCCCGACGGACGGGGTGTGGTGACGAGAGGAGTCGACATGGCCAGGCACAGCGATCTGTACCGAATGATCGAACCCGTTCCCGACCTGCGTTCTGAGGACGGCCGCGGGCCGGTCCTCGTGCACGGACTCGAGGGGTTCTCGGACGCCGGTCAGGCGATCCAGGGCGTGGCCGAACACCTCCGCGAAACCCTGGACTCGCAGCTGATCGTCGAGTTCGACGTCGACGAGCTGGTGGACTACCGGTCCCGCCGGCCCCACCTGAAATACTCGTTCGATCGGTTCTCCGAGTACGACCAGCCGACGATCCAACTGCACGCCGTCAAGGCCACCGACGGCACGTCGTTCCTGTTGCTCTCGGGCCTCGAACCCGACCTGAAGTGGGACGGCTTCACCAACTCCGTGATCGATCTGGCCGCCACCTTCGGCGTCCGCATGTCGATCGGACTCGGGGCCATGCCGCTGGGCGTGCCGCACACCCGGCCGACCAACTCCAGCGCCCACGCCAGTGATGTGGACCTCATCCAGGGGTTCACCGCCTGGCCCGGCGAGTTCTCCGTGCCCGGCAACGTGACCTCACTGCTCGAGCTGCGGATGGCCGAGCACGGGATCCCGTCCGCGGGCTTCACCGTGCACGTCCCCCAGTACCTTTCCCAGACCGCGTACCCCGCGGCGGTGCTCAACCTCGTCGACAACGTCTCGCGGCTCGCGGACCTCGAGCTGCCGACCACCGGACTGGAGAAGGCCGCCGAGGAGTTCACCGCGCAGGTCAACGCGCAGATCGAGAACAACCCCGAGGTCCTCACCGCCGTCGAGCTCATGGAGAAGCAGTACGACCAGTTCATGGAGACGCGGCTGGGCTCCGATTCACTCAACCCCGGCGGCAAGCCGTTGCCCTCCGGCGACGAGATCGGTGCCGAGTTCGAGCGGTTCCTGGCCCAGCAGGCCGAGGACGACGGGTCGGGCCGGGGCCCGGAGATGAACGGCTGACCGACCCCGGCGACTAGGCTCGGACCGGTGCATCTGCCCCACCTCCTCGCCGACCTCGACGACGTCCCCGCCGACCTGCACGACGAGGCGGTGTTCGACGCGTTCGTGGCGTGGGCCGCCGACCGGGGGCTGACGCCGTACCCGGCGCAGGAGGAAGCCGTCCTCGAGATCGCCGCCGGCAGCCACGTGATCCTGGCCACCCCCACAGGCTCCGGCAAGTCCCTCGTGGCACTGGGCGCCCACTTCTCGGCGATGGCACGAGGTGTCCGCAGCTACTACACCGCCCCCATCAAGGCGCTCGTCAGCGAGAAGTTCTTCGCCCTGTGCGAGGTCTTCGGCGCCGAGAACGTGGGCATGCTCACCGGCGACGCCTCGGTCAACGCCGACGCCCCCATCGTCTGCGCCACCGCCGAGATCGTCGCCAACATCGCCCTGCGAGAGGGGTCGGCCGCCGACATCGGCCAGGTGGTGATGGACGAGTTCCACTACTACTCCGAGCCGGACCGCGGGTGGGCCTGGCAGGTGCCGCTCATCGAACTGCCCGACACGCAGTTTCTGCTCATGTCCGCGACCCTCGGGGACATCGACTGGTTGCGGGAGGACCTGCGTCGGCGCACGGGTCGGGAGTGCGTGCACATCGGCGGCACCGAACGCCCCGTCCCCCTGTCGTTCGAGTACGAGCTCAGCGGCGTCCACGAGACGGTGGAACTGCTCCTCCGTGACGGCAAGGCCCCCGTCTACATCGTCCACTTCACCCAGGCCGCCGCACTCGAACAGGCCCAGGCGTTGACCTCGCTCTCGGTGGCGACCAAGGAGCGCAAGGCCGCGGTCTCCGAGGAGATCGGCGGGTTCCGGTTCAGCACCGCGTTCGGCCGCACCCTGCGCAAACTCCTGCTCCACGGGATCGGCGTCCACCACGCGGGCATGCTCCCCAAATACCGGCGGCTGGTGGAGCGGCTGGCGCAGGACGGCCTGCTCACCGTCATCTGCGGAACGGACACCCTCGGCGTCGGGATCAACGTGCCCATCCGGACCGTGCTGTTCACCGGCCTGACCAAGTTCGACGGCCGTCGTCAGCGGGTCCTCAAGGCCCGCGAGTTCCACCAGATCGCGGGCCGTGCCGGTCGGGCCGGGTTCGACACCGAGGGGTTCGTGGTGGTGCTCGCCCCCGAGCACGAGATCGAGAACGCCAAGGCCGCCGCGAAGGCCGCCGCCAACCCCAAGAAGAAGGCCAAGGCGGGCAAGAAGAAGCCCCCCGAGGGGTTCGTCAACTGGTCCCGGTCGACCTTCGACAAGCTCGTCGGCGCGCAGCCGGAGCAACTGACCAGTCGCTTCGAGGTGAGCAACTCGATGCTGCTCAACATCATCTCCCGACCCGGCAGTTGCTACGACCACATGCGGCACCTGCTGTTGTCCTCGCACGAGACCCGCGCGCGGGTACGTCGGCACGTGCTCCGCGCGATCGAGCTGTTCCGCGGACTGGAGGCCGCCGGGATCGTGGAACGGCTCCCGGAGCCCGACGGCGACGGGCGGCACGTCCGGCTGACGGTGGACCTCCAACGGGATTTCGCGCTGAACCAGCCGCTGGCGCCGTTCGCGATCGCCGCGATGGAGGTGCTCGACCCGGAGTCCCCCACCCCCGAGCTGGACCTGGTCTCGGTGATCGAGGCCGTGCTCGACGATCCCCGGCCGATCCTGTACGCCCAGCAGCGCCAGGCCCGTGGGGAGGCGATCGGGGCGCTCAAGGCCGACGGGGTCGAGTATTCCGAGCGCATGGAGTTGGTCGAGGACATCTCGTGGCCCAAGCCGCTCGGGGACCTCATCGCCGACGCCTACGACGCCTACCGCGCAGGGCATCCGTGGGTCGCCGGGATCGAACCGTCACCGAAATCGGTCATCCGGGAGATGGTCGAACGGGGCATGACGTTCTCGGACCTCGTCTCGGCCTACGGGCTCGGCCGCTCCGAGGGAGCCGTCCTGCGCTACCTCACCGACGCCTACCGGGCACTGCGCCAGACCGTCCCCGCCGACCGACGCTCCGAGGAGTTCGAGGACCTGGTCGAGTGGCTGGGCGAACTCGTCCGACAGGTGGACTCGAGCCTGCTGGACGAGTGGGAGCTCCTCACCGACCCGGATGTGTCGTCCGCCCAGGTCGCGGAGCTCGCGTTCGGTGAGTCCGCCGGGAACACCAGGCCCGTCACCGCGAACAGGCGCGCGTTCCGCGTGATGGTGCGCAACGCGATGTTCCGCCGCGTCGAACTGCTCTCGCACGACGACATCGAGCGGTTGGCGGAACTTGACGCCGACGTGCCCGACCACCCCGACTGGGACTCGGAGATCGACGCCTACTGGGACGAGTACGACGCCATCGGAACCGGTCCGGCGGCCCGTGGCCCCGCACTGTTCACGGTCACCGAGTCGGGCCCCGGCGTGGAGACCAATACGTGGCGGGTCCGGCAGGTGCTCGACGACCCGGAGGGCGACCACGGTTGGGCGATCGAGGGTGTGGTGGACCTGGCGGCCTGCGACGCGGCGGGCGAGGTGCGTTTCGCCTCACTCGCCCTCCACGGGTGAACCCGCCCCCGACCTGGAACCTACCCGCGCGGCCCGGGTCCGTAGCATGTGCGACGAACCCCGACCCGATCGATGGAGGACAGTTGTGACCCCCCGCATCCTGTACAAAAGACTCGCGCTCGCGGAGGTGGTCACCTGGACGCTCCTGATCCTGGGAATGATCGGCAAGTACGGCTTGGGATTCGACTGGGCGACCATGGTCGGCGGCAGCGTCCACGGGTTCGTGTTCCTCTGCTACGCGGTGGCCACCGTCGCGGTCTGGACCGACAAGCGGTGGACCGCAGGGACCGGTGTCCTCGGTCTGGCCTCCGCCGTGATCCCCTATGCGACCGTCCCGTTCGAGCGTTCGGTGGAGCGTCGTGGACTGCTCGACGGCCCGTGGCGGGTCGGCCCGGAGGGCGACGCCCCGCGTACGCTCCCGGAGCGCGTGCTGGCCTTCGCGGTGCGGTCGCCCGCCCTCGCGTTGGTGGCGACGCTCGTCGTGGTGGCGATCGTGTTCTCGCTGTTGCTGATGGCCGGCCCGCCGACCGAGTGGTTCTCGTGACCCCCACCCGCGAACCCGGCCGCCGCGAGTTGAACAAGGCCGACAAGCAGCGGCGCATCCACGCGGCCGCCCGCGACCTGTTCACCCGTCGCGGCTACTCCTCGGTGACCACCCAGGAGGTCGCCGATCTGGCCGAGGTCGGGACGGGGACGCTGTTCCGGTACGCGCAGTCCAAGGGCGAACTGTTGTGCATGGTCGCCAACGACGAGTTCCGCGCGATGGTCGAGACCGTCCCGGCCACCGGCGACCCGGTGAACGATCTCGTCACCCTGTGCGAACCTCTCCTGGTGGCGCTCGACAGGCAGCCGGAGAACATCGCGGCGTACCACCGCGAGACGCTGTTCGGGGAGCCCGGGCCGCACCGCGCGGAGGCGCAACGCATCCTCGGAGAGCTTCGCGACCTCATCGCCGGCGTCCTCGCAGGTCACTCGGGCACCTCCGCGACCGCGGACGACCTCGCCGGTCCGGCCCAGACCGTGTTCGACGTGCTCTACATGACCATCGTGCGGTGCGGGGTGGAGCGCTCCCCCGTCAGCGACAGCCGCGGGACTGTCACCGAGCAGGTCCGCCACGTGCTCTACGGCGTCCTGCCTCCGGCCGCCACGGGTTCCGACTGACCACACCCACCCCGGTGTGGGGCGCGCCACCGCGTCGGGCGAGACTGACAGCATGACCGAGGTTGACCAGAGCACCGCCCGCCCCGTCAAGGACGCCTCCACCGTGATGGTGATCCGCGATTCCACCGCCGGCCCGGAGGTGTTCGTCGCCCGCCGCGTCAAGGGTATGGCGTTCGCCGGTGGGATGACCGTCTTCCCGGGTGGAGGGGTGGACGCCGCCGACGACGACCCCGACCTCGCGTGGACGGGCCCGGCCCCCACCTGGTGGGCCGAGCGCCTCGGGTGCGACGAGCCGCGGGCCCGCCGGCTGGTCTGCGCCGCCGCCCGGGAGACGTTCGAGGAGTGCGGTGTCCTGTTGGCGGATCACCTCGACGGAGCCGCGGTCTCGGATGCCGGCAGGTACCACTCGGCCCGGGCCGAGCTCGAAGCCCACGAATTGTCGTTCAGCGGCTTCCTGGAGCGGGAGGAGCTCTCGCTGGCCGCCGGCCGTCTCCGTCCGTTCGACCACTGGATCACTCCCGAGGTCGAGAAGCGCCGGTACGACACCCGGTTCTTCCTCGCCGCACTGCCGGGCGGGCAGGAGCCGGACGACCTGACCACCGAGGTGGACCTGACCATGTGGGCCCGCCCCGTGGACCTGCTGGCGGACTTCCGTACGGGCCACTCGATGCTGCTGCCGCCCACCTGGACCCAGCTACGCCACCTCGCCGAGTTCGCTGACGTCGACTCCGCACTGGCCGCGTCCCGGACCATCGCGCCGATCCAACCGGAGATCATCGAGCACCGCGGCGGCATCAGGGTCGGGTTCGACGGCTCCGACGAGTACTGGTCGGACTATCAGGCAGGGCATCCGCCGACCGGGAACTGATCGGCGCGCGCCGGGACCCGTGCGCCGGACCCTGTCGAACCGCTCACGGAGACGGTGGCTCGGTGGTTGACTGCCTTGCATGCCGGCATTCGAGTTCGACGTGGACGCGTCGATCGCGGCCGGGTGGGACCGTTTCGCCTCCCACCTGGCCGATCTCCTGCGCGACCTGGTCCCCGGCGCGATCTTCGACCTGGCGGTACCCGTCCTCGGTGCGCCCTCCGCGCACACGCCGTACATCCGGTTCACCGCCGTCGCCTCCGGGCGGGTCGACGCCGAGGTCTCCGGCGGCGGTTCCGAGGACACCCCCACCCCCCTGCGCCCCGCGCAACTGGCGCAGCTCTCGGCCCTCGGATGGCAGGCCGCCGACACGGGTCGTGAACCGGATCCCGCCGCCGGCCCACGTGTCAGCCTGACGACGGACCGGGCCCGCGAGCTGTCCCACCTCGTCGCCGGGACCCTGGAACAGGTGTTCGGGATCCGACACCCGGTGTTCCTGCACGATGTCACCGACTCCGATCCGGATGACCTCGTCGGCGCGCGTCCGGTCGAGCCCGGGGCTCCGGACGGGGACCCGGACGGGGACCCGTCCGACGCCGGGAGCCCCCCGGGCGGCGAGGATGACTTCCGCCCGCAGCCGATCACCGATCCGGACCAGGCGACCCGGGCTGTGGAAGCGGCCCTCACCGAGGTCTACCGGCGGCGCGTCCGGGCCGACGAGCACGATGTCTTCACCGTCCCCGCCGGGTGCGTCCTGCTCTTCGTGCGCGCGCACCGTTCCCTGCCGCTCATCGTGTTCCGCAGTCCGCTGGTGTCGGCGGTGGAGGACGCGGCCGCCGCGGAGACCGAGGTCGCGATCCTCAACCGCGACTCCTTGTGGTGCCGGTACGTCTTCGACGGCGAGGCGATCACCGCCGAGTCGGAGTTCGTCGACCGGGTGTTCGTGCCGGTCAACTTCAAGATCCAGCTGGCCGAGATCTCCGCGGAGCTCGATGACGTCTACCCGGACCTCGTACGCCGGGTCGCGGGCAAACACTCGCGGGACCTGCGAGCCTCCGATGACCCCGACCCCGACGGGCCGTAGGATCAGGGACTGCCGGGACCGGCCCGGCGCACGATCCCGCCACAGGAGCGCCCCTATGCGTCGCGCCGCCCTCGCCGCCGTGGTCACGGTGGCGACCGTGTTGACCAGTGCCTGCTCTCCGTCGCTCCTCGGCGACGACGACGAACGCGCCGTGCCCGCCCCCACCGCGGAGCCCAGCGGCCCGCTGCCCTCATCCCAGCAGTTCGACCGCCCGTTCCCCGTCTCGGGCGATCTGTGGGACGCCACCGTCACCGTGTCGAACCTGCGGATCGAGCCGTCCTCCGCGTACTCGGACGCCGTGCTGGTGGTGGATGTCCGTGCCGTGCAGTCGTCCGGGCAGCCCGAGTTGGGTCCGGCCGACTTCTCCGCCTTCGACCCCTCGGGACGACCCTTCGAGCGGATCCAGAACCCCGCGGGAATCGTCGACGACCCGCTGGTCCCCTCGGTCCTGGCCACCCGCGGCGAGGAGATCCGGGGAATGGTGGCCTGGACGGTGCCCCGCGGTGTCAGGATCGGCCGGATCGATGTGACCACCCCCGGCACGATCGGTTCGTTCATCGTGACCCGCCAGCCCGACGACCCCGCCCGGTCCTAGTCGCCCGCGGGATCCGACCCCGTCAGGTACGTCCAGCGCCCGCCCCTGCGCTCGAACAGCGACCGTTCCCGCATCACGGTCGGGCCCTCCGGGCCGGTGTACCGCGCTTCGAACTCGACCACCCCGTCGTCGTCGCCCTCATCTCCGGCGACCACCTCCACGACGGTGAGCCCGGTCCACTCCATTTCGGATGCCTCGACCGTCGGCGGCCTGGTCCGGGGATGCCACGTGCGCCAGAGATGGTCCGTGTGCCCCAGCACGAACGCCGTGTACCGCGACCGCATCAACCGCTCGGCGGTGCGCGCCGGAAGGCCGTCCTCGACGATCGGACCGCAGCACGTCCCGAACCCGTCCCCACTGCCGCACGGGCATGCGCTCATCGGTCCACTCCGTTCACCCTGCGATCCGATCCGATCAGGATACCGCCGTCGCACCGGGCGGCCACCGACCCGCCCCGTACCGCCACCGGACGCCGCGCATCCACCCCCGGCCTTCCCGACGGTCTATCCTCGCTGGTGACATGACTGGTTTCGCTTCCCTCCGCTCGCTCGCGCGACGCCGCCCGGACCCCGACCTCGCACCCCTGCGCGTGCGCTCCTGCCGCGACCTGTGCAATTGGAACGAGACCCCGGTCGAGCGTCGGGGAGAGCCGCTGTTCGCGTGCCGCGGATGCGGATCCCAGTGGGTCCCGAGTGAACCGTGGACCCCGCGCGAGGCCACCGGGGAGATCCCCCGGGCCGTCCTGGACCTCCTCCGGTCCGGCGACTGACCACCCGGGGTACGACGTCACCGTCCGCTATAGAGTCGGACCATGACCACGACCCCTCTGTCCCCCCTCTCGTCCGCCGGCGCCGGGACCGTCGACGCGATCCTGCGACGGTCCGCCCGCCGGTTCCCCGACCGGGTCGCCCTGACCTTCGCCGACCGTCGCTGGACCTACGCCGAACTCGACACCGCCGTCGACCGGGTCGCCTCCCTGCTCGCCGCTCGGGGGCTCGACGACGGTGCGCGGATCGCCGCCTACGGGGTCAACTCGGACGCCTACCTCATCGGCTTTCTCGCGACCTCACGGGCGGGGTACACCCACGTCCCGGTGAACTACGCCCTGACGGGCGGAGAGCTCGAGTACCTCCTGACGGATTCCGGCGCCTCACTCGTGCTGGTCGACCCCGCACAGGCGCCGACCCTCGAGACCGTCGTCCAGACCCTGCCGTCGCTGCAGACGCTCGCGCTGCAACCCGCCGCCGGGGACCCCGCCGACGGCACGCTGCTGGGCGCGGCAGTGGATCGGGGCGAGGCCCGGCCCGTCGACTCCCCCGCATCCGGGAGCGACCTCGCGCAGCTTCTGTACACCTCGGGCACCACCTCGCGGCCCAAGGGCGCGATGATGACGCACGCGGCACTGGCACACGAGTACGTCAGCTGCATCCTCTCCCTCGACCTCGCAGCGGATGACGCACCACTGGTGACGATGCCGCTGTACCACTCCGCGGCCATGCACGTGTTCGCGATGCCCTACCTCTCGCTGGGGGCGACGGTGCACCTGATGGCCGCGCCCGACATCCCGGAGATCCTCCGGCGCGTCGAGGAGGACGGGATCGGGTCGCTGTTCCTCGCACCGACGGTCTGGGTTCCGCTGGCCTCCCACCCCGACCTCGACACGCGTGACCTGTCGAGCCTGCGCAAGGCCCAGTACGGCGCGTCGATCATGCCGGTCACCGTGCTGCAGCGCCTGCGCGACAAGTACCCCGAGCTCGGTTTCTACAACTGCTTCGGGCAGTCCGAGATCGGGCCGCTGGCGTGCGTCCTGCGTCCCGAGGAGCACGATGCACGCCCGGCCAGTGCCGGCCGTCCCGTCTTCTTCGTCGAGGCGCGCGTCGTCGACGAGAGCGGCGCGGAGGTCGCGGCCGGCGAGCAGGGTGAGATCGTCTACCGCTCCCCGCAACTGTGCCAGGGGTACTGGAACAAGCCCGAGGCCACGCAGGAGGCGTTCCGCGACGGGTGGTTCCACTCCGGGGACCTCGTGGTGCGTGACCCGGAGGGGTTCGTCGAGGTGGTCGACCGGATCAAGGACGTCATCAACACCGGCGGTGTCCTGGTGGCCTCCCGCGAGGTGGAGGACGCCGTGTACCGGGACGAGCGGGTCGCCGAGGTCGCCGTGATCGGCACCCCGGATCCCAAGTGGATCGAGGCGGTGACCGCGGTCGTCGTCCTCAAGGACGGAGTTCACGCCACGGAGGACGAGATCGTCGCGGGCACGCGCGAGCACCTCGCCCCGTTCAAGGTGCCCAAGCGGGTGGTGTTCGTCGATGAACTGCCCCGCAACCAGTCCGGAAAGCTTCTCAAGCGGGAGTTGCGGCAGGACTGACACGCCTCGGGGCGGTCAGGCGATCCGGGCCAGGACCTCGCGTGCCACCAACGCGGGGGCCTGTTCCGGTATCCAGTGACCGAGGTCATCGAGCGGGACGAAACGGTACTCGGCCGTCACCCGCTCCGCCGTCGCGTCGGCCCCGCTGCGCGCGACCGCGGGATCCTGCCCGCCCCACAGGAAGGTGGTGGGGACCGTGACGTCGGGGAGGTCGTACCTCCGCATCGCGCGGTACCAGTGCAGGGCCGCGGTCAGGGCCGAGCGCTCCCCGAGCACCTCGAGATGCCTGTCCACCAGATCCGGCGGTACCTGCCCGCCGAACATGGCACGCAATCGGTGAGCATCCCCCTCGAGGAGCACGTCCTCGGCCTTGCCCTCCTGTCGGAACAATCCGAAGTACGCCGACCGGGCCTGTTGATCGGGATCCGCCCCGATCGCATCGGAGAACGCCGCGAGATGCGGGATCGAGATGGCCGTGAGACTCGCGACCCGATCGGCGTGGTGGGCGGCCAGCCACCATGCCACGGACGCCCCCCAGTCATGACCGACCACGTGGACACGCTCGAGCCCCAGACCGTCCGCCACGGCGAGGGCGTCAGCCGACAGGTGCTCGATGGCATAGTCCGCCACATCGTGCGGACGCGCTCCGGGCGAGTATCCACGCTGCATGGGGGCCACCACCCGGACACCCTGAGTCACCAGGTCCGCGGCGACGCGTTCCCATTCCCACGCCGACTCGGGGAAGCCGTGCAGGGCCAACACCGTCCGCACCGGTGCAGTGTCGGCCGCGTGGCCGTCCGGCTCCCACACCAGGACGTCGAGGGTGCCTGCCGGGACGTCCACGGTCGTTCTCCGGGGTTCCATGGAGCGGACCCTAGCGCGCCACCGGGTCAGCGCGGGCGGGTTTCCCGATGCGTCCGGTCGGACGCGCCCGAGCAGTCGGCCGGCGCCCGCCGGTCGTGCCACTCCCCGACGAGCCACATCTCGATCACCAGCGGGTCGACGGCCGCCTCGCGAGCCCACGCGGCGACCACGTCCAGGTAACGCTGGTAGCGCCGCGGGGTCAGCCGGGAGGCCGAGTCGATCTCGGTCCAGCCGGCGTGGATCAGGGTGCCGATCCCCGCCGGATCGACCGGCACGATATCCGGCGCCGACCAGGCCATGCCCAACGACGACAGGTACAGCGACGCCAGGGGGTACCCCAGGTCGGGAACGCCGCGCCCCGCTCTGCCGGCGGGAGCCCCGTGCCGCAGGAGGTTCATCGCCTCCACCGGCGCGTCGAGCCAGTCCACCACCTCGTGCAGCACGAGTGGGTATCCGTGGGAGGAGACCGATACCCGACCGTGCCGGTCCCGCTCGGCCACCCGGAAGTCCGGCAGCCCGCGCCGCACCCCCGATCGCGACGGGTGGCCGGACAGCCAGGCGGCGCACATGTAGAGCGCCACGACGGATTCCTCGAGACTGCCCCGGGCACGCCGACCCGCCGCCCACAGGTCGCTCCTGCGGAGGTACCCGGGCCCGGACTCGACCCGCCCGCCGTCGAGGCCACCGGCGACCAGGCGTAGGTCGACGCGCTTCTCCGCGAGGCGCAGGTTCCACAGGTCCAGATCGATCCCGACGTACTCGTCGGCGACCAGCAGCGCGGGAGGCTGCGCGCGGCACCACTCGCGGCAGGCCGCGGGGAGTGCGGGGATCGGGTGGGGTCCGGTCGTCGTCATGCCCCGTACCGTGTCATGCGGGTACGACAACACCGGACCCCGGCGCCGGTTCAGTCCTGTGCGAACGCGTCCAACGGCGGGCACGAGCAGAGCAGGTTGCGGTCGCCGTAGGCCCCGTCGATCCGGCGGACGGCCGGCCACACCTTCGGGCGCCAGGTCGACCCCAGGGGGTACCCCGCGACGCTGCGCGGGTAGGCGTGCGTCCACTCGTCGGCGGACACGCTCTGGGCCGTGTGGGGCGCGCCCCGCAGCGGGTTGTCGTCCACCGTCCACTCACCGTCGGAGACCCGGTCGATCTCGGCGCGTATCGCCGCCATCGCATCACAGAACGCGTCCAGTTCGGAAAGGTCCTCGCTCTCGGTCGGCTCGACCATGAGCGTGTTGGGCACCGGGAAGCTCATGGTGGGCGCGTGGAAGCCGTAGTCGGCGAGACGCTTCGCGACGTCGTCGATCGAGATGCCGACCGAGTCGATGAGCGGGCGCAGGTCGAGGATGCACTCGTGGGCGACCCACCCGCCGTCACCGGAGTACAGCACCGGGAAGTGCTCCCCGATACGCCGGGCCAGATAGTTCGCGCTGGCGATGGCGGTGAGCGTGGCCCGGCGCAGTCCGTCGGCCCCCATCATCCGCACGTACGCCCACGTGATGGGCAGGATCGACGCGGAGCCGAACGCGGCCGAGGAGACCACGCCACCCGCGCCCAGGCCGTCCTCGTGGGGATGCCCGGGCAGGAAATCGCGCAGGTGCTCGGCCACCGCGACGGGGCCGACACCCGGCCCACCGCCACCGTGGGGGATACAGAAGGTCTTGTGCAGGTTGAGGTGGCTCACGTCGCCCCCGAACCGGCCCGGGCGCGCGACCCCGACCAGCGCGTTGAGGTTGGCCCCGTCGATGTAGACCTGACCCCCGGCATCGTGGACGATCGCGCAGATCTCCTCGATGTCGTGCTCGTAGACGCCGTGTGTGGACGGGTAGGTGATCATGATCGCCGACAATTCGGCGCCGTACTTGTCCACCTTCGCGCGCAGGTCGTCGACGTCGACATCGCCGTTCTCACGGCACGCCACCACGACGACCTTCATTCCGGCCATGACCGCGGAGGCGGCATTGGTGCCGTGGGCGGACGACGGGATGAGGCAGACCGTCCGGTCCTCCTCCCCGCGCGATCGGTGATAACCGCGGATCGCGAGGAGTCCGGCGTATTCGCCCTGGCTACCGGCATTGGGCTGCAGACTGACCGCCGCGTACCCGGTGATGTCGACGAGCCACTGCTCGACATCCGCGACGAGTTCGCGGAGTCCGGCGCTCTGGTCCGCCGGGGCGAACGGGTGGAGTCGGTTGAACTCCGGCCACGTGATGGGCTCCATCTCGGTGGTGGCGTTGAGCTTCATCGTGCACGAGCCCAGCGGGATCATGGTCCGGTCCAGCGCCATGTCCTTGTCCGAGAGCGCCCGCAGGTACCTCAGCATCGCGGTCTCGGTGCGGTACCGCACGAACGCCTCGTGCTGGAGGAACGCGCTCGTCCGGTCACCGTAGCCCGGATCCGCCGAGATCTCGACGGCCCCGACGGCACCTGCGCCGAATGCCTCGAGCACGATCCCGACGTGCTCGGCGGTGGTGGCCTCGTCACACGCGATCGACACGGAGTCGTCGTCGACCTTCCACAGGTTCACCCCGCGCGCGGCGGCGGCGGCCAGTACCTCATCAGCGCGTCCCGGTACACGGGTCAGGACCGTGTCGAAGAACGCGTCGTGGACCACTTCGACCCCGGCCGAGCGCAGCCCCCGGGCGAGAGCGTCGGCGTGGGCGTGCACCCGGCGGGCGATCGCCGAGAGACCGTCGGCGCCGTGATAGGACGCGTACATCGCGGCCAGGACCGCCAGGAGGACCTGGGCGGTGCAGATGTTGGATGTCGCCTTCTCGCGGCGGATGTGCTGCTCACGGGTCTGGAGGGCGAGCCGGTACGCGACCTGTCCGTCGGCGTCTGTCGACACCCCGACCAGTCGACCCGGCAGGTTGCGGGCGTGCGCGCTGCGGCACGCGAGGAAACCGGCGTGCGGCCCGCCGAAGCCCATCGGCACCCCGAAGCGCTGGGTGGTGCCGAAACACGCGTCCGCACCCTTCTCCCCCGCGGGGGTCAGGACCGTCGCCGCCAGCAGGTCGACACCCGCGGCGACCATGGCGCCCCGTTCGTGGCACTGCTCGATGAGCCGGGACACGTCGGCGACACGACCGGACGCGCCGGGGGTCTGCACGAGCGCCCCGAAGAACTCGCCCTCGGGCAGGCCGTCGTCCACCAGGTTCGCCGTGACGAGTTCGATGCCCAGGGGCTCCGCGCGGGTGGCGAGGATCGCCGCGGTCTGGGGGAAGATGTCGGTGTCGACGGCGAAGCGGGGGCTCTTAGAGGAGCGGTTGGCCCGTCGCAGCATCGTCATGGCCTCGGCCGCGGCCGTGCCCTCGTCCAGCATGGAGGCGCCTGCCATGTCCATGCCGGTCAGGTCGGAGACCATCGTCTGGAAGTTCAGGAGCGCCTCGAGACGGCCCTGGCTGATCTCCGGCTGGTAGGGGGTGTAGCCCGTGTACCACGCCGGGCTCTCGATGATGTTCCGGATCAGCACCGGCGGAGTGAGCGTGTCGTAGTAGCCCTGGCCGATCATCGACACGGCGACGGTGTTGCGGTTGGCGAGTTCGCGCAGCGCCGCGAGGGTGTCCGCCTCCGACAGCGGCTCCGGTAGCGCGTCGATCCCCTCCGCGCGGCCGTCCGGTCCCACCTCGTCGAGGATCACCGAGGGGACGGCCCGCTCGGCGAGTTCATCCAGTGAACCCACGCCGATGGTGTCGAGGATGCGTTCCAGGCCGTGGGCGTCGGGGCCCAGGTGGCGGGCGACGAACTCGCCTCCGGTCCGGGCGGTGTCAGGGGTCGTCGTCACAGGTGCTCCTCAGGTGGCGGGGCCGCCCGGAAGGGCGGCCTGCGGGCCGGTGCTACCCTCTCCGCTCTGTCCCCTGCCGGACGGGTGCCGGCGCCTGAGAGATTCACCGGGCCGCGTGTGCGGCCCCGGCTTTCCCCGTGGGCGGGTGGTCTGTTCCACCGCTCTCCAGAGGCGTTAGGCGACTACACGGTCCGGGTGCCTGAGAGATTCTCGGAGAGGAGTTGCTCCTTCGGCGCCCGCGACCGACAAGGACGCGGAGCTCTCCCGTGAGTCGCGTGAACGCATGGCCGAGTCTAGACCACCGGCGCCGATCAGCCCGTGCGGCGTGAGGCGCGAGCGCGCCGACGGGCCGCCAGCTCGTCCTCCACCGGTGCCAGGATGTCGTCCTCGGAGACCGTCTCCGCGGGGAACTCGGCGATCGACCCGGCGAGCTCACGCATCGCGCCCCCGATACCGATGCCGAACACGCCCTGCCCGCCCTGGAGCAGGTCGAACACCTCCTCCTTGGAGGTGCACTCGAACACGGTGCGGCCGTCCGAGAACAGGGTGATGGTGGCCAGGTCCTCCACGCCCCGTGACCGGATCTGATCCACGGCCTTCCGGATGTTCTGGAGCGAGATACCGGTGTCGAGCAACTGCTTGACGATCTTCAGGACGAGGATGTCCTTGAACGAGTACAGGCGCTGGCTACCCGAGCCGGCCGCATTGCGGATCGAGGGCACCACGAGGTCGGTGCGTGCCCAGTAATCGAGCTGCCGGTAGGTGATCCCGGCGATCTGGCATGCGATCGGGACCCGGTACCCGCTCGTGCCGTCCGGGATCCCGTCATCGGGGAACAACCCGGGCTGCACCTCGTCGAAGGAAGCCTGGGTGCCCTCTCCTCGGTCCCCGAAGAGACTCTCCGTGTTCGTATCGGCGACGGACGGCTCCGAGACCCGGGTGTGGTCGGCCACGATTGCTCCCTCAAGCTGCGGGTGTCGCCACGATCGTGACGACACGGTACCGGGCGACGAGGCCCGGATCCTGGACGCGTGAACACCATCGGTGTAGTTCACTGAGGGCAACGCTATGCCCGCCGGGGGCCCTGATCAATAGGACACGCGGTAAACCTCAACCTCAAGTTGAAGTTTAGAGTCTGTCCTGACCTGCGAACTGGTATCGGTGTGGCCACTGTGAATGCCAAACTCGCAGGTCGCAGGCGTCAGGACGATGACCCGCCCGGTTCTCTGGGCGCCTCCGGTCCGCCGAGAAAATCGTCAGGGTTCACCTGATCGAGGAACTCCCGGAAGGCTTCGACCTCTTCCTCGCCCTGCTCCACGAGGGAGATCCCCACCTCGTCGAGCACCTCCCGGCTCACGAGTACCGGCGAGGAGGTCCGCAGTGCGACCGCCACCGCGTCGGACGGGCGCGCGGACACCCTCGTGTCGCCGAAGACCAACTCCGCGAAGAACGTCCCCTCGGACACTCCGATGATCTCCACCTGCTCCAGCGGATGCGAGAAGGTGTCCAGTAGCGCGGCCACGAGGTCGTGGGTCAGCGGCCTGCTCGGCCGCACCCCCTGCTGTTGGAGGCTGATCGCCGCGGCTTCGGCCGCCCCGATCCAGATCGGTACGTACCGGCCACCGTCCTTCTCGTGCAGGATCAATACGGGTGCGTACTCCGGCTCCTCGAAACGGACGCCGACGATGTCGACCTCGCGCATGTTCTTTCCCATGTTCTCCGCCTCTCCCACGTCTCAAGCGTAGCCCCGATCCGGTTCACCGCGAGCGGGCGCTGTTCCCGTCAGGACTCGAGGGCGTGCCTCACGGCGACGGTCACCAGGGTCGAATGGAGCGACACCGACAGTGCCGCGATCTCCCGCGCCAACTCCGCGGCCCGGTCACGGGCATCGGCATCGCCCTGGCGAGCCACCGGGCCGGCGATCTGGGTGATCAACCCGGTCTGCCGATCCGCCGCCGTGCGGAACCCCCTGAGGTGACGCACATCCACCCCGTGCGCGGCCAGGTCGTGCGCGGTCCGCGCCACGAGCACCGCCTCCGGGTCGAAGAACCCGCCGGGGCCCGCGGCGATCAGGCCCGCGTCGATCAGCGCGTCGACCAGAGCGGCGTCCACCCCGGACTGCTCGACCACGTTCTCGCGGGTGAGCCTCTTCAGGGTGTCGCTTCGGAAGTCGTCCGGGGTCGACCCGGGGACGCCGTCCTCGCCGGGCCGCGGCCGCAGCGCGGTGGTCGACCCGTCGGCGATGCCGGCGTCCAGCGCGTCGAGCTCCTGCCGGATCACCTTGAGGGGCAGATACCGATCGCGCTGGGCGGTCAGGACGTACCGCAGCCGCTCGCGGTCCTCGACGCTGAAGCGCCGGTACCCGCTCGCGGTGCGTTCAGGGGTGACCAGCCCCTCGTTCTCGAGGAACCGGACCTTCGACACCGTCAGGTCCGGGAACTCCGGACTCAGAAGTGCGATGACGCCCCCGATGGAGAGGTACTCCTCCCTCGGGGCGCCCTGCCCGGCGGCGGTCACTGCCCGGGCGTACCCGTCAGGAAGACGAGACGGAACTTGCCGATCTGGACCTCGTCGCCGTTGGACAGCGACGCCGAGTCCACGGGCTCACGATTGACGTAGGTACCGTTCAGCGACCCCACGTCGACGACGGTGAAGGTCTCGCTCTCGCTCCGGAACTCGGCGTGCCGCCGGCTCACCGTCACGTCGTCGAGGAAGATGTCGCTGTCCGGGTGCCGTCCCGCGGACGTGGTGGCCTGGTCGAGCAGGAACCTCGACCCCGCGTTGGGGCCACGCTTGACCACGAGCAGCGCCTGCCCCTCGGGGAGCCCTTCGACACCGGTGACGGCGGAGTCGGACTGGGCCGCCTGCTGGTCGGATTCGTTGAGGAGCTCGGCACGGAACACCGAGGTGGTCTCGGCGGTCGCCTCGGGCATGTTCTTGTTCTCGGTCACGTTCGTATCTCCTCGTCCGAGCCCAGCGGGGGCTCACCGTGCGGTGCTGTTGATTCTATGTCGGAGTCCCCGGTCGCGGGGCCCGGGGGCGGCGACTACCCGCTCAGCCCTCAGTGATCTTGGCGTACCCGTCCGAATCGAGGGTCTGCTCGAGCTGGGACTCCAGGTCGTCCACATCGGCGATCTCGAGGACGACGATCCACCCCTCACCGTACGGATCCGAGTTGACCAGTTCGGGAGACGTCTCGAGGGCGGTGTTGACCTCGACGACCTTGCCGCTCAGTGGCGCGTAGAGGTCGGACACGCTCTTCGGCGACTCGACCTCACCGAAGGGCTCACCCGACTCGGTCTCCCCACCGACGTCCGGGAGTTGGACGAACACGATGTCGCCCAACTTGGACTGCGCGTACTCGGTGATTCCGATGCGCACGCGGGTGTCCGACACCCGCTCCACCCACTCGTGCTCATCGGTGTACCGGAGCTGGTCGGGGATGTTCTGATCGCTCACTGACGCGCCCTTCTCGAGTGGCTCACTTCGAATTCCATCTGGCGACATTACACACCGTCGGGCGCCCCCACATCAGCCGATCGGACCCCGCGCGGGGGAACCGCCCGCGCGATCCGCCACGCCTGCCACACGTAGATGCCCCCACTCCAGGCGTACAGGCCGACACCCCAGTACAGGCACGCCTCCCCCACGAGCTGGAAGGCCTGTCCACCCGGCACACCGGCGTGGCCGGCCAGCAACAGCGGGAGCGACCAGAACAGGGCGAAGGTCGCCGCCTTGCCCAGATAGGTGACCTCGGGGTCCAGCCCGCGCCGGCGATAGACCGGGAGCGTGGCCGTCAGCAGGAGGTCCCTGGCGATCAGGACCACCACGATCCACACGGGGATGTATCCCGCGACCGCGAAGGCCACCGGCACGGCGGCGACGAGGATCCGGTCCGCGATCGGGTCCAGTCGCTCGCCCCAGGTCGAGCGCATATTCCACAGACGCGCGATCTTGCCGTCGAGCCAGTCCGAGATGACCAACACCCCGAGCAACCACAAGGCCAGGGGTGGGTCGTCCCACGCCAGGATGCTCAGGATGAGAACCGGGATCAGCGCGATCCGCGCGAGCGAGATCGCGTTGGGCAGCGTCCAGAACCGATCGCTGACCTCAGGTACGCGGGCCGGCGATTCGGGGCCCAGGCCCGGCGGGACCGCCGCGGACAGGTGGCCGTCCCGCGGCGGGGGGATCCTGGCCCCGAGGACCTTGCCCTCGCCGGTCCGCCATTCCCGGAGGTCGGTCTCCCGTCGACCGTCACGCGCCGCACTCATCGGAACGTCGACATCATCCCGGAGAAGACGTTCCCGCCGGCCGCCATCGGGTTGTCGTGGACCATGTAGGTCCAGGTCGAGGTGGGCCGTGCCATGGAATTGGCCTCGAGGTCCACCCCGGAGGCGGTGAACTCGATCTCGGCGAACGTGGTCTCGGACTTGCGGACCGCGTCGGAGGCGAGATCGCGGAAGTGGTCGATCGCGATCCGGTGGAACTCGTCGAGGGGGTTCTCGCGTCCCAGCGCGCGGAGGTGGATCGACTCGCGGACGTCGTTCATCGTCTCGAGATGTCGCGCCCAACCACGGTCGAGATGCCACAGCATGATCTCGCGGCATCCCTGCACCACGGCGTCGCGGCCGTGCGCCTCCACCAGTCGGGCACTCCGTTCGGGATCATGTGCCGTGAGTTCCTCGAACGCCTTGTCCGTGCGGAGCAGCGCGGCACGTCGCTCGGCGAGGATGTCGCGCTGCTCGGCGAGGAGACGGCTGTAGCGCCAGGTGTTGGCGTGGATCTCCAGCATCTGTCCCTCGGTCACCCGCTGCGCGTGATCGACGGCGTCACGACCGCGATTGCCCTTGAGCAACCCGGTGATCCGGTCGTGGGCGGTCGGGATCTTCTCGGGTTCGAGCGCCGAGGTCACCACCGGGTCGTCCATGGACGCGAAGAACACCGAGCTACCCGGGTCGCCCTGACGCCCCGCCCGTCCTCTGAGCTGGTTGTCGAGTCGCTCCGTCCGGTGTCGACCGGTACCCACCACGTGCAGTCCGCCGAGCTCCACGACCTCGTCGCGCCGCGACTCGTCGGAACCACCGAGCCGGATGTCCGTCCCGCGGCCGGCCATCTGGGTGGAGACGGTGACGTTCCCCACGTCGCCCGCCTCGGCGATGATCGCCGCCTCCTCCTCGTCGTTCTTGGCGTTGAGGACCGCGCAGTCGACACCCTTCTCGGCGAGCCGCGCGGCCAGTTCCTCGGACTCGGCCACGTCGTGTGTGCCCACCAGGACCGGCTGGCCGGTGGCGTGGACGCTCACGATGTGCTCGACCACGGCGCGCGTCTTGCTGTCGGTGTCGATGTAGGTCCGGTCGGCCTCGTCGAAACGGATGTTCGGGGCGTTGGAGTCGATCTGGGACACGCCCAGGGAGTAGAACTCACGCAGTTGGGCACCGGCGGCGAGCGCGGTACCGGTCATGCCGCACACCTTGTCGTACCGCCCGATGAAGGCCTGGACCGTGAGACTGTCCAGGATCTGGCCCGCCTCGGACACGGGGACGCCCTCCTTGGCCTCCACGGCGGCCTGGAGCCCGTCCGGCCACCGCTGGAGCTCGGCAACGCGCCCGCGCGACGCGTTGACCAGCTGCACCCGTCCGTCGCGGACGATGTAGTCCACGTCCCTGCGCAGGAGGAAGCACGCGTGGAGGGCCACGTTGACCTGGACGAGGGTGGTACCGACGTGGTCGGCGTCGTACAGGTCGGCGATGCCGAGTTCGGTCTCGACGGCCTCGGCGCCGTCCTCGGTGAGGAATATGTTGCGCCGCTCGGAATCGGTCTCGTAGTGCCGCCCCGGGCGCAGCTTGCGCACCGCGGCCAGGACCTCCCCCGTCGGCGCCTCCCCGGAGGTGGACCCCGCCAGCACCAGCGGAACGAGAGCCTCGTCCACCAACACCGAGTCGGCCTCGTCCACGAGGGCCACGTCCGTCGTCGGGGAGATGAGGTCCGACGGGTTCGTCACCAATTGCTCGCGGAGGACGTCGAAACCGATCTCCGAGACCGAGCCGTAGGTGACATCGCAGCCGTAGGCGACACGCCGTTCATCGCGTGTCGACGATTCGGTGACGTGGCCGACCGACAGTCCCAGCAGCTCGAACATCGGGCCCATCCAGCGGGCGTCCCGGGCGGCGAGGTAGTCGTTGACGGAGACGACGTGGACGGTGTGTCCCTGGAGGGCGTACCCCGCCGCCGCCACCGCCCCGGAGAGGGTCTTGCCCTCGCCCGTCGCCATCTCCACGACGTCGCCGGAGAACATGCGCAACGCGCCCTGGAGTTGGACGTCGAACGGCCTCAGCCCCACCGTCCGGTCGGCGGCCTCCCTGGCCAGTGCGAGGAAGCGGGCGAGGTCCTCGGGAGGATCCCCGAAGAGCTGCAGGTCGTGCGCCGTGTCCGCGAACTCGCCGTCGTCCAGTCCCGCCGCCCACCCGTCGTACTCGTGCGAGGCCTCGACAGCGCTCTGCGCGCGCGAGGTGTCGCGTCCCTGGGTGGAGCCCATGAGCTTCCAGAAGCGGTTGGCCAATCCCACGCGTGGAGTCCTTCCCGGTCACGAACAGATGCGTCCACCGTACGCAGGCGGGACGCGGGCGGGGACGTGCCCCGCCGGTCACGGCGTCTAGCCCTCCGGGTCGATCTGGCCCCGCAACCGCCGCATGGCCTCCGTCGAGAGCATGCGATCCCCCGCCCGGGCCGCGAGATTCTCCGCCACCACGTCCGCCGGTGAGGGGCGGTAGGGCGTCGCGGGCGATGCCACACCGTTGTCGCGCGCGATCCCGGCGAGGCGTTCCGCCTCCGCCACCGCGGCATCCGCTCGCGCCTCCACCGACTCGACGAGTTCTCGGAACGCGACCGCCCGGTCGACGACCTCCACCCACACCCCGTCGATCGACGAGCCCATGCCCGTCAGGGTGGTGAATCCGTCGCTGGCGGGCGGCACCCCGGCCGTCGCCGCCGCTTCGCGCAGTCGACACAGGTCCCCGGCGAGTCCGACCACCTCCGACTCGGCGTCGAACTGCAACCGGATCTCCTCGACCGACCGTCCGCCCCGCGCGTAGGCGCGGGACAACCGGTCGTACAGACCGCCGACCTCCATGAGCATGGCCGTGTACATCTCCGGGATCCGGCGCCGGTCCGCCCGGATGTGCGGGAGCGAGGGCAGCGACTGGACCACCGACTGCACCCGCTGCGGCAGCACCACCCTGCCCATCTCGCGCTGCCCCCTGGCCGCGGCGACGGTCCCGAGTTCCGCGAGGGTCCGGGGCACGAGCGGGACGGCGGCCATCGTCGGCGTCGACGCCAGTGCGTCGAACAACCGGCCGCGGTCATCGGTGTCCAGGTGCACACCGCGCCGACGGTCGGCGCGGATGTCCTTCACCCGGAACGCCCAAACGCCGGTACCCCGTGTGAACCCGGTCCGCAGGACGAGATACCTCCGGTCGAGATCCGCCAACCGCGTTCGCAACGCCATCCGCAACATCGACGGCACCGGGGTGCCGAGGATCCGACGGAGATCGTGGCGTTGTTCCTCGATGATCCGGACCTGGTGGAACCCGTTGACCGTCGGGAACGGGAGATTACGGTGCAACCGGGCCAGGACGACGTCGCCGATGCGGGGCTCGACCAGCCCGCAGGCCACGAGCAACGCGGCCCTGTCGGACAATTCCGCCACCGGGGCCTGCCCCTCCCCCCGGCACATCCGGTCGACGTCGGACACGATCCGGTCCCGTGCCGTCTGTGGCGTGCGCTCGTCGGCCATGCCCCTCCTCGCCCGCGCGTCCGGCGCGCGGCTCCTCTCACGGGATACCTATCGGATACAACGGTAAGCCCCGCCCCCGTGTTCCCCGGCGCCACCACCGGGCCGGCGCGTCAGAGGTACTGGTCGACCCAGGCGCTGATGATCTTCGCGGCTCGCTGTGCCTGCCCGTCCACCGTGAGGAAGTGGTCCGACCCCTCCAGCGAGACGAAGCTGCGCGGGTGGAGTGCCGCCCGGAAGATCTGGGCGGCGTTGTCGATGCCCACCGTCGCGTCTGTGGGCGAATGGATGACCAGGAGTGGACGGTCGAGCGTGTGCACCCGGCCGATGAGGTCTGCCCGGCGCACGTCCTCGACGAACTCCCGCTTCAGAGTCATCGCGCGGCCGCCCATCGACCAGGTGCCACTGCCCTCCTCCAGGACCGTGCCGGCGATCGCGTCGTAGTGCCGCTCCACCTCGGCGGGCTCGGCGGGCGCCCCGATGGTCACCACCGCCCTGACGCTCGGTATCTCCTGCGCCGCCAGGATCGCCGCGGCCCCGCCCCACGAGTGGCCGACGAGCAGATCCGGCGGGGTCCCCCGGTCTGCCAGGAACTCCGCGGCACGCACCGTGTCGGCCACCTTCACGGAGAACGACCCGTCGCCCAGGACACCGTCGGACTCACCGATGCCGAGATTGTCGTAGCGCAACATCCCGATCCCCTCCTCGGCGAGGCTGCGGGAGATGCGGAACGCGGCCGGCGAGTCCTTGCCCAGTGTGAAGCCGTGCACGAACAGCCCCCACCCGCGCTGCCCGCCCTCGGGGGCCTCCAGCGCGCCGGCGAGCTCGGGGCCCCTCGTACTGGTGAACCGAACATCCTCTGTCATGCCCGCCATCACACCCGGCACGGCATAGCGGGGTCAAGGCCGAGGTAGCGACCACGACCGGGAACCGGACCGCGCCCCTCCCGTGCACCGGGGGACGCCAGAGCCGACAGATACGATGAAACCCCAGGTCAGATTTCTCTGACCTGGGGTTTCACTGTGTCGGGCTGACAGGATTTGAACCTGCGACCCCTTGACCCCCAGTCAAGTGCGCTACCAAGCTGCGCCACAGCCCGTCCGCCACCGCGGCTCGCGCGGCGACTCGATTACCCTAGCGCACCGGTTCCGTCGGACTCCAATCGGCAGGTCACTTGCGCTGTCGACGCTCCTTGACCCGCACGTTCACCCGGACCGGGGAACCGTCGAAGCCGAAGGTCTCACGGAGACGACGCTCGAGGAAGCGCCGGTACCCGGCCTCGAGGAACCCCGTGGAGAAGAACACGAACGTCGGGGGCCGGGTGGTGGCCTGGGTGCAGAACCTGATCCGCGGCAGACGACCACCACGCATGGGCGGCGGGGTCGCGGCGACGACCTCGCTCATCCACGTGTTGAGGGGCCCGGTGGGGATCCGCTTGTCCCAGGAGTCCAGCGCCGTCTCCATCGCGGGCACGAGCTTGGCCAGGGCGCGGCCGGTCCTGGCCGAGATGTTGACCCGGTGGGCCCAGCTCAGCACCCGGGACAGTTCGCGGTCGATCTCCTTGTCGAGGTCGTACCGCCGGTCCTCGTCGACCAGGTCCCATTTGTTGAAGGCGATCACCAGCGCACGGCCGGCGTCGGCGACCATCGAGATCACCCGCAGGTCCTGCTCGGTGATGGGCTCCGAGGCGTCGAGGAGCAGGACGACGACCTCGGCCGCCTCGATCGCTCCGCGGGTGCGCAGTGAGGCGTAGTACTCGTGACCGTAGGCCTGGTTGACCTTGCGGCGCAGGCCGGCGGTGTCGACGAACCGCCAGGTGCGTCCCCCGAGCTCCACGAGCGAGTCGACGGGGTCGACGGTGGTGCCGGCGACGTTGTCGACCACCGAGCGCTCCTCGCCGGTCAGCTTGTTGAGCAGGCTCGACTTGCCGACGTTGGGCTTGCCGACGAGCGCGACGCGCCGCGGCACGTCGGTGGCCTCGCGCATCCTCGCCTTGGACGGCAGCTGCCGCAGGATCTCGTCGAGGAGGTCCGCCGTGCCGCGACCGTGGGCGGCGGAGATGGCGTGGGGCTCGTCCAGGCCGAGGGACCAGAACTCGGCCGCCTCCAGCTCGGCCTTCTCGCTGTCGACCTTGTTGACGGCGAGGATGACCGGGGTGTCGGACCGACGCAGACTCTTGGCCACCGTGGCGTCGGCGGCGGTGATACCCACCGTGCCGTCGCACACCAGCACGATGAGGTCGGCCGTGCCCATGGCGATCTCGGCCTGCTGCGCGATGGAGCGGTGCATGCCCTTGGCATCCTGCTCCCAGCCACCGGTGTCCTGCACCATGAAGGTGCGGCCGTTCCACAGCGCCTCGTAGGAGACCCGGTCGCGCGTGACGCCCGGGACGTCCTCGACGACGGCCTCCCGGCGGCCGATGATCCGGTTGACCAGGGTGGACTTGCCGACGTTGGGCCGGCCGACGATCGCGACGGTGGGCAGAATCTCCACGCCCCCGGTCACGGCCCCGATCTCGTCGGCGAACTCCGCGGCGACCGCCTCCCAGTCGGTGTCGTCGTTCCAGCCGTCCTCGATGGTCTCCTCGCCGGGCCCGGTGGGCAGGTCGAAGTCGGTGCTGTCCTCGTTGGTGGTCACAGTGCGTTCCCTTCTGCGGTGGCGCCGTGCGACGCGTGGATCCCCTCGGCGAGCGCGACCAGGCGGTCGAGCACCTCGTCCAGGGTGAGGTCGGAGGTGTCGATGACGACGGCGTCGTCGGCGGGCCTCAGGGGGCTCGCGGCGCGCGTGGAGTCCTTGCGGTCGCGTTCGATGACGGCGGCCAGCACCTCGTCGTAGTCGGCCTCGCGGCCGGCGGCCAGGTCCTGGTCGGTGCGGCGCCGGGCCCGCACCTCCGGGCTGGCGGTGAGGTAGACCTTCACCTCGGCGTCCGGCAGCACCACGGTGCCGATGTCGCGCCCCTCGAGGACGACGGTGCCCCCGCTGGCGGCCAGCCGTCGCTGCAGGAGGACCAGGTTCTGGCGGACCTCGGGCACGGCGGACACCGCCGAGACCGCGGCCGTG
>NZ_JAALDT010000061.1:0-16305 GCF_014144995.1 Dietzia sp. DQ11-71
CCGCCCTCGTCGACGCCCGCACCGTCGACACCCGCCCCGTCGACGCCGGCCCCCTCGGCCGGCGCGTCCGTCCTGGCGCGGCGCACGGTGACGTCCATGCGGGACAGGTCGGGCCCCACGGCGCTGACCCGCATCTCCAGGTCGCGCATGATGCGGCCGTCGCGTTCGTACTCGTTGGTGAGCAGCCGGCCGTGCAGGATCACGCCGTCGCCCTTGCACAGCGCGCCGGACGCCCGTTGCCCGAGGCGTCCCCAGCAGTTGGCCGAGAAGTACAGAGTGCCGCCGGTCTTCCATTCGCCGGTGAGCCGGTCCTGGTAGCGGCTGTTGCTCGCCACCCGGAAGGTGAACACCTGGTCGTCGCCCACTCTCCGGGTGGTGGGGTCGGTGATCACGGTTCCGCGGACGGTCGTGTGGGTCTCGTTCATGGGGTCACTCCTGTCACGTTCGGCCGACCGTGCGTCGGCCTCGTGACTTGCAGCGTGCCCCACCTCGTCGTCGTCACCCCTCGTTCCCACCGCCCGCGGTGGCCGCCCTGTGGAGGGGGGCGGGGGGTGTGGAGAACCGGCGCCTGTGACGACGACGAGGTGTTCGGTCTCAGGGCCGGCGGTCGGCGCGGGACATCTCCCGGAGCATCTCGTTGTAGGCCTTGAGCTCGGCATCGTCGTCGCGGTCGGCCTGCCGCTCGCCGCGCCGCGCCTCGCGCATGTCGCTCTGGTACCACTGCCACGCCAGGGCCAGCATGACGATCACCAGCGGGATCTCCCCCGCCGCCCACGCGACGCCACCGCCGACCTGCTGGCTCTGCAGCAGATCCGGGATCCACGGCAGGCCGATGCCCGAATACCAGGGCTCGGCCAGCACGGTCTTGGTGTTCATGAGCAGGATGCCGAAGAACGCGTGGAAGGGCAGCGAACTCAGCAGGACCATGAGCTTGTACATCGGCGAGAAGTGCCGCGGCGCGGCGTCCACGCCGATGATCACCCAGTAGAACAGGTAGCCGCTGATGAGGAAGTGCACGTTCATGAACATGTGGCCCAGGTGCTCCGAGGCCAACGTCTGATAGAACCCGCCGAAGTAGATGAGGTAGAAACCGGCCACGAACTGCACCGACGCCACGATCGGGTGGGTGAGGAAGTGCGAGAGCGGGTTGTTGATGAACTCCACCAGCCACTCGCGGGGCCCGGGAGGGTTGCCGCGACCGGCGGCCGGGAGCGCGCGCAGGGCCAGCGTGAACGGGCCACCGAGCGCGAGGAGGACCGGCACCAGCATCGAGATGAGCATGTGGCCCACCATGTGGCTGGCGAAGTCGGCCATCATGTACATCCCCATGCCGGAACTGGTGGTGAGGAACAGGATCACGCAGCCCGCCACCCAGAACGCGGTGCGGCTCAGCGGCCAGGCATCCCCACGGCGGCGCAGCCGCACCAGGCCCCAGAGGTACAGGCCGAGCAGGACCACCGCGGCCAGACCCAGCACCAGGTCGAAGCGCCAGGTGCCGAAGACCGTTCCGAACGCGAAGGGCCCGGGCAGCTCGAAGCCCAGTAGCGCCTCCTGCCTCGTGGGCACGTACAGCGGCGCCGGCGGCGGGGTGCGGCCGAGCGAGACCGACAGCCCCAGGGTGCCGGCCATGACGACGGCCTCCACCACGATGATCCGCAGCAGCGTGGGCCGGTCGACCGGCGCGTTGGCCCCCGTCGACTCGATCTTGGCGATGATCCGGCGGCGGATCGCCAGACCGAACAGAGCCAACAGGCACAGCAGGAGAGCCTTGGACACCACCAACAGTCCGTAGGTGGAGGTGAGAAGGTCACCCGGGTGCAGGCGGACGAGCGCGTTGATCACGCCCGTGAACCCGAGGGCGACGATCGCGACCGTCGCCACCACCGAGTAGCGGCGCAGGGCCAGGGCGACGCGCGAGCCGCCGCGCCACGTGTGGATGATCAGCGCGACGAGCCCACCCACGTAGAACGCGGCGCCGAACAGGTGGATCATCAGCGAGTTGGTGGCCAGGTCGTGCGCGGTGCTGCCGGACGCGTGGCCCGTGGCCGCCACCGGAAGCAGCGACAGCAGGGAGACGGCCAGCCAGATGACCGACCACCGCCAGCTCAGTGTGAGCCGCTGCCCGATCCCGGCGACCAGCGCGATGATCGCCGCCCAGCGCCACGAGGACGCGATGTCGATCTGGTTGATCGCGACCAACCACTGGTCCGGCGGGAGCGACTGGAGGAAGGTGCGCCCGGAGACGTCCGACAGGGTCAGCGGGATGAGCAGTGCCGCGGCGATCGCCCAGGCGATGTTCGCCCACGACGAGATCTGCTGCATGCGGTAACCGTCGACGTCGAGGGTCTTGTCCTTCTGCGGCGGGGTGAAGAACGCCGCGAACAGTGCCGCCCCCACGGCCACGGCGGCGAGGAGCTCGCCGATCGACCGCAGGGCCGGGAGGCCGGCCGTGGTGAGCGGGCCCGGATCGGGCACGCCCACCAGCTCGAGCGCCACCTCGGCGGACATGGCCGACAGTGGGATGACCACCGCGGCCGCCACCGCCGCCAGGAGCAGTACCAGGGCGACGATGTTGCGGGTTCCGAACCGCCCGGCGGTGGCGGGGGCGGTCTTCGACGACGTCATGACCACCATCGTAGGAACTGCGGCGCCCCCGGGCCGATTCGCCACTGTCGGACCCACCCCCCGGATCGGCTACCATTCTCCCGGCGACGCCCCACGCGCGCGTCGCAGGCCTCCGTAGCTCAGTGGATAGAGCATCCGGTTTCTACCCGGCTGGTCAGGGGTTCGAATCCTCTCGGGGGCGCACTCACGCCGACACGGGCCGGCAGTCCGCACGCCACTGACGGCGGCCCGCCCGCTCCTCGCTCCAGCCATGGACGCACATCAGATCCCGAGATGTGCCGATGGTACGTTCGGACTTCGAGCTGATTCGCAAGATCAGCATCGATGACACGGGGTGCCCCTACCGAACGGGGCTGAGATCACACCCGCTGAACCTGAACTCGTTCACACGAGCGGAGGGATGTCAGATGCGCTGGCATGCGCTTTCGTGAGCCGCCCAGGAACCACGGCAGTGGCGCTGGATGGATTGGGACACACCTATCCGGGCGCGCTCCGCCCGGTTCTCGCAGACCTCAACCTGTCCGTTCCGGTAGGCGAGCACATCGCCGTTGTCGGACGCAGCGGATGCGGAAAGTCGACGCTGCTGTCGGTGATCGCCGGCCTCGTCCAACCGACCACCGGGACCGCCGCCGTCCTCGATGAACGCCGGCCCGCACGACGCCTGGAGTCCTGCGCGTTGATGCGCCAGGGCGACAGCCTGTTGCCCTGGCTGTCCCTGCTCGACAACGTCGCGATCAGTCTCCGCAACCAACGAGTGCGCCGGCGCGTGGCCCGATCCGAGGCCCAGCGCATGCTGGACCGCGTGGGACTGGGCGCCTGGTCCGATGCCCGTCCCTCAGCTCTCAGCGCGGGCATGCGCCAGCGCGCCGCTCTCACGCGGGCTCTGCTGGCGCGCAAACCCGTGCTGCTGGCCGACGAGCCGCTCGGCGCGCTCGACGCGATCACCCGTGCGGAGGTCCAGCAGTGGCTCCGCGACACCATCACCCACACCTCGGCCACCCTCGTCATGGTCACGCACGACGTCGATGAGGCGCTGCTCCTCGCCGAACGCGTGGTCCTGCTCGCACGACACGAGCCCGACGCCCCGGCGCGTGTGGTCTCCACCTGGCCGGGATGGTTCGGTGACGACCGCCCCCGCGAGGTCCTCCTCGGCGACGAGGACTTCGCCACAGCTCGCCGGGAAGTGCTCCGGGCACTGGCCCGGGAATCGCACCTCACCGAGGGAGGGACCGACCGATGACCGTGCGACTCCTTCGGTCCGCCGCCCCTGCCTGCGTCACGCTCCTGCTGGTCCTCGCCGCGTGGATAACGGTCACCTCGCTCGAGCTCGTGCCCGAGTACGTCATTCCCGCGCCCCTCGCCGTGCTCGACTCGCTCGTGACCACCTGGCCCGACCGGCTCGGTTCCGCCACGCTGCTGACCGCCACCGAGACGATCACCGGAGTGGTACTCGGGGTGTTCGTCGCCGTGGCCGTGGTGATCGTCAGCGCATTCGTGCCCGCCGTCGGGCAGGCCATGACCCCACTACTGATCGCCTCCCAGGCCATCCCGGTCATCGTGATCGGCCCGCTCCTGACGATCTCCCTCGGCTACGGCATGGCACCGAAGGTCATCGTGGTCGCCCTGTTGTGCTTCTTCCCGGTCGCGCTCAACCTGCTCTCCGGTGTCCGGACAGTCGACGCCCGGCTGATCGACACGCTACGGAGCCTGCACGCCACCAGGTGGTCACTCTTCTGGCGGGTACGCCTGCCCTTCGCGGCACCACGCGGTTTCGCCGGATTGCGCGTCTCGGCCACCTTCGCGCCGGTGGCCGCCGTCTTCGCCGAGTACACCGGCTCCACCAACGGCCTGGGCTACCTCATGCTCCAGGCGATTCCCCGGCTCCAGACCGATTTCGTCTTTGCCCAGGTGGCCGTGCTGACGATCATGTCCAGCGTCCTCCTTGCCAGCGTGACCATCCTCGAACGCCTGATCTGCCCGTGGAACACTCCCACCGGGGAAAGGAACCCATCATGACGGACACACGACCCAGCAGGATCCGACGCCGGACTCTCTCGCGACCCGGGGTGAGCGTGCTCGCGATCGCGGCCGCAGCCACTGTGGCTCTGACCGGGTGTCAGGCGGCCTCGGACACCGCCGCGCCCGAAGCCGCCGAGTCGGGAGCCACCGACAACGCCCCGGTCAGTGTTCTGCTCGACTGGAGCCCCAATCCCGACCATGTGGCCCTGTACACCGCGCAGCACACCGGCACCTACGCCGACGCCGGCGTGGACGTGACGTTCACGACGCCGTCCAACACGGCCGACGCCGCCCGGGAGGTGTCCCTGGGGCGGGTCGACCTGGCCATCTCCTACGAGCCCGACACGCTCATCGCCCTCGAACAGGGACTCGACGTGATCTCGGTCGCGGCACTGATCCCGACGTCCTTGACCTCCCTGATCGCCAAGACGGAGTCCGGCATCACCTCCGCAGCCGATCTGGAGGGCAAGACCGTGGGGTTGTCGGGGCTGGCCTCCCAGGAACCGACCCTCGACTTCATCGCCCGTGAGGCCGGAATCGATCCTGACTCGATATCCACCCCCAATGTGCAGCAGAGTCTCAACCAGTCGCTGCTCACCGACCAGGTGGACGCGATCTTCGGGGCGTTCCGCAACATCGAAGGCGTGGAACTCGGCGCCCGGGGCGATGTCGAGATCATGCCGGTCACCGAACTCGGGGTGCCCGACTACGCGGAACTGGTGATCATCGCGAACCCGAACCGGCTCGCCGGCGACGCCGACTATGCCGAGCGCGTGGGCGACTTCCTCGCCGGAACCGAGGCCGGGCAGCAGGCCGCGTTGGCGGACCACCGTATTGCCCTCGAGTCCCTCACCCCGGTGACCGAGGGCTCCTACGAGCCCGACATGCTGGAGAAGATGATCGACGCCACGCTGGCGCTTCTACCCGAGGAGGATTTCGGGCGGCAGACAGCCCGGGACTGGGCGGCCTACGCGTCGTGGATGCATGACAACGGACTGCTGGAGACCGAGGTCGACGGCGCCGCTGCCATGACCAACGACTACCTGCCCCTGTCCGGCGGCTAGATTTTCTGGTCACGCAGATCGTGGCCATGACGTCTGCGGCCGCGTTCCGGCACCGGGCAGGCGTCGCCCCTACCGGTCGGGACGCGTCCGCATGGTCCGGGGCGACGGGCCTGGTGGAACTCACTCCTGCGCCTCCCCGAACCGGGCGCGGTAGGACGACGGTGTCGTCGAATACTTCCTGTCGAAGTTCTGCCGGAACGTCACCGCGCTGCCGAACCCGCAGTCGCGGGCGATGTCCTCGATCGAGCGGGTCGTGGTCTCGAGCAGCGTCCGCGCGTGGTCGAGCCGGCGCGACAGCACCCATCGCCCGGGGCTCGCGCCGGTGGTCGCCCGGAACTTCCGGGCGAAGCTGCGTCTGCTCATGCAGGCGTGTCCGGCGAGGTCGTCCACCGAGAGCGGCCGGTCGAGATTGGCCAGCGCCCAGTCGATCGTCTCCCCGATCTCCCCGTCGTCTCCCGCGTCGGGCACCGGCAGTTCCACGTACTGCGCCTGGTCACCCTCGCGGTGCGGCGCCACCACGATCCTGCGGGCCAGCACGGCGGCCTTCGCGGCACCGAGCCGGGATCGGACGATGTGGACGCACGCGTCGAGCGAGGCGGCCGTCCCCGCGGAGGTGATCACATCCCCGTGGTCGATGTACAGGTCGGACGAGCGGACGTCGACCGCCGGGTACCGCAGGGCGAGCTCCGCCGCACCCTCCCAGTGGGTGACGACGGTACGACCGTCCAGCACTCCGCTCGCGACCACGGGATAGGCACCGAGGCACAACCCCGCCACCAGGCTGCCCCGGGAATGGGCGCCACGCACGATCGATAACAGGCACGGATCCCGGTCGGGGAGTTCCGGAGACCATGAGGGGAAAACCAGTATGTCGGCCTGCTCCGCCGTCGCGGGCCCGTCGAGGTCGCCGAGCACGATCCCCTCGGCGGTGTTGACGTCTCCGCCGTCTGTGCTCCAGGTGTCGACCTGCCACCCGTCCGCGAGTCCGAGCCGGGTCACCTCGCCGAAGACGAGGAGGGGCGCCGCGAGGTGGAACATCGTGATGCCGTCGAAGACGTGAACGGCGATACGCACAGGTTGGCCCATTTCCATCGAAAGTGTTCCTTTGTGCCGCTCACGGTAGCGCAGTCGGTCCGCGAGGATCGGGGTAACGGCCGAGTTCCCGGCCGTACCGCCTATCCGGAGGATCCACATGAGTTCGCAGAATCGCGCGTTGATCGTCGTCGACGTACAGCAGGAGTACTTCGACGGTCCGCTCGAGATCCAGTACCCACCCCGTGACGAGTCGCTCGCCCAGATCGTCCGTGCGGTCGACGCGGCGAGCGAGGCCGGCATGCCCGTGGTGGTCGTCCAGCACGACCTGCCGGAGGGCGCTCCGGTGTTCGCGAACGGCAGCGCCGGGTGGTCCCTGCACGCGGACCTCGAGAGCCGCCTCCAGCCGCAGTGGAAGCGCGTGACCAAGAGTTATGCCAGCGTCTTCGACGGCACCGGGCTGGTCGACTGGCTTCGGGAGCAGGGCGTCGACCGGGTGACGCTCGTCGGCTACATGACCAACAACTGCATTCTCGGCACCGCCGTGACCGCGGAACCGCTGGGCATCGCCGTGGAGGTCCTCTCCGACGCCACCGGTGCGATCCACATCTCCAACTCCGCCGGGTCGGTCCCGGCACAGCAGGTCCACGAGACGCTGATGGCAGTGCTCAACTCGAATCTCGCCGCGGTCGCCACGACCGACGCCTGGGTCGAGTCCGTCTCGTCTGGGGCCGAGCTCACCGGCAGCGATCTGGGCAGTTCCGCCATGCAGGGCCGCGCCGAGCACTGACCGCGGGACGTCGCGAAGGGCCCGGCAGACCGAGGCACTCGCCCCGGCCGGCCGGACAGCCACTGCGTGGCCCCGCGATCAGCCCGCGGCCTCCCGCAGCCGCGCCAGCAGCGGCTCGGCGGCCTCCTCGAGGAACCGGTCGAGGGTGGAGTCGCCGATCTGGATCAGCGCGATGTCGGTGTACCCGGCCTCCCAGTAGGGCCGCACCTTCTCGACGATCGCGTCGAGGTCGGGCCCGCACGCCAGCTGCTCCCCCACGTCCTCGGGGCGGATGAACTGGGTGGCGGCGGCGAACCCGGCGGTGGTGGGCAGGTCGGAGTTCATGGCCCACCCGCCGGCGAACCACCGGAACTGGTCGTGCGCGCGCTCGACGGCGGCGGACTCCGAGTCGGGGTCCCAGCTGATGGGGATCTGTGCGATCGCGCGGGCGCCGTCACCGATCCGGGTCTGGCCCTCGAGGCCGTTCCACTTCTCGATGTAGCTGCTCTCGGGCTCGGTGGCGATGAGGTGGTCGCCCAGCGGTCCGAGGTGCGCGAGGGCCTTCTCGCCGCCGGCGGCCACGCCGATCGGCACGCGCTTATCGGGTAGGTCCCACAGTCGGGCGGAGTCCACGCGGAAGTGCTCGCCCGAGTAGGTGACCAACCCGCCGTCGAACAGTTCGCGGATGATCTCCAGCGCCTCGACGGTCATCTCGTGGCGCTCGTCCACCGACGGCCAGCGCTGCCCCACGACGTGCTCGTTGAGGTTCTCCCCCGCGCCGATGCCGAGCATGAACCGGCCGTCGGACATGATCTGCATCGTCGCGGCCTTCTGCGCCACCACGGCCGGGTGGTAGCGCAGGATCGGGCAGGTCACGTAGGTGCACAGGTCGACCCGTTCGGTGACGTGCGCGACCGCCCCGAGCACGCTCCACACGTACGGCGCGTGCCCCTGCGAGCTGAGCCAGGGGAAGTAGTGGTCCGAGGCCACCTCGAAGTCGAACCCCGCCTGCTCGGCCTTGGCCGCGTAGCGCACGAGTTCCTTGGGGCCGGACTGTTCGGTCATGAGGGTGTATCCGAATCGCGTCATGCCTATCGATCGTGCGCGCGGCCGTCCCGCGATGCCACCGGTCCCCGCGTCGGATCGACGCCGCCGCACGTGCCTGGCTCCCCACACCCCCAATCGGTTGCCGCCCGGCCCGGGGCGAGGCACCGTCGAACACATGACTACCCAGCGCGCTCTTCTCCTCGACGTCGACGGCACTCTCGTGGATTCGACCTACGTGCATGTCTGGACCTGGGTCCGCGCTCTCGCCGAGGCCGGTGCGCCGGTGCCGTTCGTGGACGTCCACCGTCGGATCGGCAAGGACGGTTCGACGATCGTGGAGGAGCTGCTCGATATCGCGGGGATCGACGACGACGAGGAGCGCGAGAGCATCGCGGGCCGGGCCAAGGACCTGCACGGTGAGTACTACGCCGAACAGGCCGAGTCGCTGCGAGTGCTCCCCGGTGCCCGCGACCTCGTACGCGGCGCCAAGGAGCAGGGGTGGATCACTGTGCTGGCCACGTCCGCGCCGCCGTCGGAGTTCGCCGAGGCCCGCGAGTTGCTCGACATCGACGACTACGTGGACGCCGTGACGACCGGTGAGGACGTCGACCGGGCCAAGCCCGATCCCACGATCGTCGAGATCGCCCTGGAGCGCTCCGGTGTCGACGCCGCGGATGCCGTCATGGTCGGCGACGCGACCTGGGACGCGATCGCGGCGACAAAGCTGGGCATCCGCTCGGTAGCGGTGCGCACGGGCGGCATCGGCGACTCGGAGCTCCGCGACGCCGGGTTCTCGAAGATCGTCGACGACGCCGCCGCCGCCGCAGAAATCCTCAGGACCGGCAACCTCTAGCCAGACTTAGCAACGACTCAAGTCAAACGAAAAACCGTCGACGATTGAGTTAGCCTTCAGTAGACGTGCGACACCGAACAATGGCTATCGGTAAAGGCACGGGAGTCGGTAGCCCACAAGAAGTGGCAATTTATCGCACTCTTAGAGCCATATGTGGAAGAGTGGCCACCGTGACCAATTCACATTCGAGACCTCAGGACGCCCCCTTCGCCGACAGGTCTATCGGAAGTCGCGAGCACGATTCGCTCGGCCGCTCCTATTTTGCACGCCAGTTGGCGAGAAGGATCAAAAGCGCGGGAACTCAATCAAGTGTTGTTTTCGGCCTTTCGGGCGCCTGGGGAGCCGGGAAAACCTCGGTCCTGGACATGATCACCGAGGAACTACGAAGACCCTCCGGCCGCGATCACCTGAGGGAATCCACACCCGGGTGGACAGTCGTCAACTTTGACCCATGGGCAGCCGATGACCCGTACATGCTAGTAGAAGAATTTTACCGAACGATCGCCTCGGCAATACCGCAAGGGGATCGCTCGAAAGCACGTGCAATACTCAACGCAGCCATTCCAGTCTCAGTGTCTTTAATTAAGCGATTAGGGACCGGCCTCATAGACCACTACACAACCAACGGCACAACGCAAGACTTGCTGACTGCCGCCACTGAAGCGGCATCCGAACAGGCTGGATCTCTTCAAATTGAAGAAGATCCGTTTGGTGCTCGTTTTGAGCGCATCCAGAGTTTATTAGCAGACCTGGATCTGAGAATTTTGGTCGTTGTTGATGACATCGACCGCCTTCACCTCCAAGAGCTACTTTCGGTACTGAAAGCAGTCCGACTCTTAGGACGGTTCGACGGTGTCCACTACCTTCTTGCCTACGATTTCCAGACAGTTATCGATGTTCTCACGCACTCCGACTTGGCAAACGGGAAACCTCGGCGCGCTGAGCGATACCTCGAGAAAATCGTGCAATCCCCTTTTGAGCTACCCCCGATCCAACTGGCACACCTTGCCCGCGAATTTGGCCACTTACTGGCATCCTTAGCAAAATTTCACGGATTCGTTCTTGGAAAATTGGAGAACGGAGTATCTGAGCGCGACCTAATCCTCGCGCAACTGCCTACCGATGAACTGACCCTCCGTTCGGTCCGACGCCTTTTTTCGCAGACTGATATGATGCTAACGCTTATCCCCGATCCTGACGATCCAGACAGCCGCGCCGCGAACGAAATTAACCTAATCGACGCCGTTCTAGTCACCTTCCTGAGACTCGAGCATCCTCAGCTTTACCGCTCCCTCCGCTCTTGGAAGATTGAATTGACGTCCAATTCAGATTCGCAAATCCGACCCCTTGACCAGTCGGAAGTTATCGCGATATGGCGAGATCGGATCGCGCAGTCGCTCTACAATAAGTCGGCCACCGCTCTAGAAATCACGCGAGCATACGCCATTATGCACGCGCTTTTTCCAGACAGCGTTCCAGCCAACGGTCCCAACGCCCACCCCGTGCCCTCCAGAGATGACCGACAGATTCGGTCGAGAGAATATTTTGAGCGATACTTCAGCTTCGGAATTTCGGAAGATGACATACGGGACGAGATCGTCATTCGAGAGGCGGTTCAGTTGCTAACCACGGGCCAACTTCCTATCGAGTCAGCTATAGCCTCCAATATATACGGAGACGACGTCGGAACTTTGGTGCAGTCGAAGCTCCTCCAACTTCTCCCGTCAGCATTAGACGAAGTTGGCGACTCACTTCAGGCCGGAGATGCTGCAATCGCGATCACAAACATGGCAGCTCCGGAAGATCGCGTCCAAGCTCACCTTACCGCTTGGTGGGCGAAATGTGTCTACCAAATTTGGATCGCGGAAACTCAACTACGAGGCCCCACATCAGCCCGCCGTGCGATTAATTCGCATCTGAAAAGGTTTGGAACACAAATTACAACCGTGCCCCTATTTGGCGGCGAAAGAAGTTTGGATTTGTCTCGGATGCCGCTGTGGCAATCCTCTGATGTAGTTCGCGATAGCGTGCGGGATGAGTTTGTATCAGCGCTATTCGAGGAGCACCCTCTAGATCCACATAACGACAAGATTTATCAACTGTGGTTCTGGACGTCGAAACAGGACGGCCTTTTCGAGGAAATCAGAGAGCGTGTTTTCGATCGACTATCTTCAGAAGAGTCGACCGACTTCATCGACCTTGTCGCAAGATTGCTTGAAGTGGAACACAAGCCATTTTTCGACGAGCCGTCCCCCAATAGTTCGACTCTAAAGTTTCCTGATATACAAACTTTGGAGGCTGTCCTCGGCCGTTCCTCATCGTGGCCTGTAGACCAACTCCGTGACCTAGCTACCCAGGCCGAGCCCGAACCCGACCAATACGATCTAACGAAAAGCAATCTCCGGTCATTTGCCCAGTACCACTTGCTTAGAGTGCTGTTTCGGCCCTGACACAAAGGATGAGAGAAGGGAACCACATCCGGAAGTTGGAGACTACCGCTAGCTAGGCAGTTGATAGTTCGACGTACAACTTTTTTCGATTGGCGAGCACCGAGATGCCTCACGCCAGTAGCCGCCTCAGGTTCTCGAAACATTGGGCACCGACCAAAAGGTGCGTCAAAGAAGTCGGCGCTCAAATTCACAGGACGACCGTCGACTGACTTGGGGGCAGTCCCAGCCAAACACTCCGGCCCGGTTGCGCGGAGCGCCGTCACTTTGGCTCGGTGGACCAAGCAGTCGCCGCCTCGGCGCGGCTCGGGGTGCGCACCGGCAGCAGCAGGAGCAGCCCCACCAGCAGCACCAGCCCTATCCCGGCGATGCCCGCGCGGTCGGCGGAGAAGGCCCACGTGAACAGGCCGAACAGGGCCGGCGCGAGGAACGAGACCGCGCGGCCGGTGGTGGCGTAGAGCCCGAACATCTGGCCGTCGCCGCCCGGAGGGGCCAGCCGCGCCAGGAACGACCGGGACGCGGACTGCGCGGGTCCGACGAACACGCACATCAGCAGCCCGAAAATCCAGAACATGCCCGTGCCGTCCACGACCAGCAGGACGGTCATGGTCGCGATCATCGCCACCAGCGACCCGATGATCACCGCCTTGGGGCCCACCGCGTCGTCGATCAGTCCCGCGACCGCCGCCCCCAGCGCCGCGACCACGTTGGCCGCCACACCGAAGATCAGGACGTCCCCCGGCGCGAGCCCGTAGACCGTCACGGCCAGGATCGCCCCGAAGGTGAACACCCCGGCCAGCCCGTCCCGGAAGATCGCGCTCGCCAGGAGGAACCTCACCGTCCGCGGATCCCGCCGCCAGAGAGCCTTGAGGTCGCGCCAGAGGATGCGATACGACTCGAGGAAGCCGGGCTCGTCGTCGTCGTTGCTGTCGAGGTCGTCGTCGTCGCTCCCCCCCGCCCCCGGGCGGTGCTCGGGCACCGACCGCAGCACCGGTAGCGCGAACAGGGCGAACCACACGGCGGCGACGAGGCAGACCAGCCGCACGTTGAGGCCACCATCGGTGGTGATGCCGAACACCCCGCGCACGGGGCCGTCGCCGTAGATGAAGCCGACGAACGCCGCGAGCAGCAGGAAGATCCCGCCGAAGTAGCCCATCGCCCACCCGAACCCGGACACGCGGCCGACGGTGGACGGCGTGGAGACCTGGCGCAGCATCGCGAAGTAGGCGACCTCGGCGAACTCGAACGTGATCGACCCGACCGCCAGCAGCACCAGGCCGACGAAGAACCACGGGTAGGGCGCGTCGGAGTCGACGAGGAACATCAGCGCCGTGAGCAGCACCGTCGCGTAGGTCCAGAGGCCCAGCGCGCGGCGGCGCCGGCCCCCGCGGTCGGCGCGTTGGCCCATCACCGGCGCGGTGAGGGCGATGACCAGCCCGGCCACGGCGATGGAGATCGACAGCCACGTGGCGGCCGAGAACGGCCCGTCGAGGTCCGCGCCCACCGAGTCGGTCAGGTAGACGGAGAAGACGAAGGTGACGATCACCGCGTTGAACGCCGCCGACCCCCAGTCCCACATCCCCCACGCCAGGACCTGCCCGCGGGCGACGCCACGGCGCGATAGTGACGACGACGAGGTGGTCGCTGACGGGGGCGGTGTTCCGATGCTGCTCACGCCGATCAGGCTAGGACCTCCACCACGCTCCGGAGGGCGGCACGCGGGTAAGGTCAGCGCTGCCACACCCGCCGTACGCGGGCGAGCCGAGTGGAAGACCCGAGGAGCCCCATGTCCCTGCCCACGCCCACCGCGTCGAACCGAGCAGTCGTCACCGGCGCCTCCTCGGGGATCGGCATGGCCCTGGCCACCGAACTCGCCCGGCGTGGGCACTCGCTGATCGTGGTGGCCCGGCGCGAGTCCGTGTTGGAGGAGCTGGCTGCCCGGCTCGAGGGCGAGTTCGGCGTGACCGTGGAGGTCCGCGCGTGCGACCTCGCCGACCCCGCCGCACGGCAGCCGCTGCTGGACGAGCTGGCCGGGCGCGAGATCTCGGTCCTGTGCAACAACGCCGGCATCGCCACCTTCGGCCCCGTCGCCTCGCTGGACCCGCAGTACGAGAAGCACCAGGTGCAGGTCAACGCCGTGGCGTGCCACGACCTGGTGCTGGCGGTGCTGCCCGGGATGGTCGAGCGGCGCTCCGGGGCGATCCTCAACGTCGGCTCCGCGGCCGGCAACATGCCGATCCCCAACAACGCCACCTACGCCGCATCCAAGGCGTTCCTCAACACCTTCTCCGAGTCGCTGCGGGGCGAGCTCAAGGGCTCCGGCGTCACCGTCACGCTGCTCGCGCCCGGCCCGGTGCGCACCGAGGAGATCGCCGAGGAGGAGAAGACCTTCGTCGACCGCCTCGTCCCCGACCGGCTCTGGGTGGACACCGAGTACACCGCCCGCGTCTCACTGGACGCGCTCGCCCGCAACAAGATGCGCATCGTCCCCGGCCCGCTGAGCCAGGCGATGTCCGTGGCCGGGAACTACACCCCGCGCGGGATCATGGCTCCGATCGTCGGAAAGTTCTACGCCAAGCTCGGCGAAGGGCAGCAGGGCGGGGCCTGATCGTCCCGCGCGGGGGCCGCGATCCTGCGGCGATATAGTCGAGTGATGCCAGAGCCGACCTCCGCCGAGACCCCTGCCCCCACGTCCTCGCCGACGCCCCACCAGGAGTCCAAGAACGACCGCATCGTCTGGATCGACTGCGAGATGACCGGCCTCGACATTAAGTCCGACGCGCTCGTGGAGATCGCCGCTCTGGTGACCGACTCCGAGCTCAACGTGCTCGGCGACGGGATCGACATCGTCATCCACGCCCCCGACGCCGAGCTCGACGCGATGGTGCCGGTCGTGCGCGACATGCACGCCTCCTCCGGCCTGACCGAGGAGATCCGCGAGTCCACGGTGACGGTCGCCGAGGCCGAGGAGCGGGTCCTCGCCTACATCCGCGAGTGGGTCCCGGTGGCGGGGTCCGCTCCCCTGGCGGGCAACTCGATCGGCACAGACCGCGGGTTCCTCGCCCGGGACATGCCCGAGCTCAACTCGTACCTGCACTACCGGATGATCGACGTCAGCTCCATCAAGGAACTGTGCCGCCGCTGGTACCCCCGCATCTACTTCGGCCAGCCGGAGAAGGGCATGTCGCACCGGGCCCTGGCGGACATCAAGGAATCCATCCGCGAGCTCGCGTACTACCGGGCCACCGCGTTCGTGCCCCAGCCCGGCCCGACCAGCGACGAGGTCAAGCAGGCCGCCGCCGATCTGCCCCCGGTCGACTGACCCGCCCGGGTCGCGGCTACTGACCCCACCTGCGGATTTCTCGGCGACGGGCCCCACGGGGTAAAGTCGTCAGCGCTGTCCGCGAGGACGGCGGTGGTGGCTGTAGTTCAGCTGGTAGAGCACCAGATTGTGATTCTGGATGTCGCGGGTTCGAGCCCCGTCAGCCACCCCGAGCGCAGGGCCCGGACCTCACGGTCCGGGCCCTGCTCCTTTCCGCCGATTCGCCTTACGTTCTCGCGGGCATCGCCGCGCCGGTGGCTACCAGCGGTTGCGGGACTGCTCCGCCCAGCCGACCAGCCCGTCGAGCGAGACCTGCGACCCGTCGTCCAGCACCCCGGTGCCGTGCCAGACGCCGAAGGCCTGGTGCGTCTTCACCGCCAGCACACCGATCTCGGTGATGTCGCGGCGAAGATGGAACGGCGTGAGCGTCGCGTCGAGGCGCTCGCCCCGCACCCGCCAGGCCCCCGCCGGATCCGTGAGGTCGTAGCTCCACCGCAGGTCCTCGCCGAGCTTGTGCATCCGGCCGTCCACCAGGATCCCGTTCTCGGTGGACCCGGTGCCGTCCGTCCACTTCCCACCGACCTGGATCGCGCGTGTCGAGCCGTCCACCACCCCGCTGCCGGCGCCCCAGTTCCAGGTGGTGGCGTAGCGCCAGCGGCCTCGCCCGCGGTCCAGGACCGCCCACCCCGTGCCGAGGTCGTGCGTCGTGCCGTCCAGGGTCACCGTGCCGGTGACGGGATTGGCGAGATCCTTGAGCGTGTACTGGAACCGGCGCTCACTCCACGGCACCACCACCGCGAGACTGTCATGGCCCGCGCGCTCGACCTCCAGGCTCACCTGCAGTCCCCGCGCCTGCACACGGATGGAGGTGCGGCCCTCGTCGTCGTCGACCTCGATCCCCACGCGCCCCGCACCCACGCCGGCCGCGGCGCGCAGGCTCCCGTCACCGGGGTCGTCGCCGAAGCGGGGCCGGTGCAGGGGCCGGATGCCGCTGCGGGTCGTCTCCACGCCCGTCCGGCGGTCCAGGACGTAGACCGCGCAGTTGGCCAGGTAGTCCAGACCCGCCACCGTCAGCCCCACCACGAAACGGTCCGTGACGATCCCCCAGTACTCCCAGCGCTTGGTGC
>NZ_JAALDT010000062.1:0-14366 GCF_014144995.1 Dietzia sp. DQ11-71
GCTGGAGTGGCTGCGCCGCAACGCCGCCGAGCGCGCCGCCGCCGGGGACACCCCGATCGAGGTCCACCACGCCGACGCCACCGACGCGGACGTCCTCTCGCACCTGCGGGGCAGCGCCGCCGCCGTGGTGTCCAACCCCCCGTACATCCCGGTCACCGATGATCTCCCCGCCGACGTCCTCGCGCACGAGCCGGCGACGGCGCTGTTCGGGGGACGGGACGGCCTCGTCGTCGTCACCCCTCTCGTCGGCGTGGCCGCCGCCCTCCTCGTCCAGGGAGGGCACCTCGCCGTGGAGCACGACGACACCACCGGCGCCGCAGTCGCCGCGGTCGTGGCCGCGCAGGGGGGCTTCGGTACCGTGGAGCAGCACACCGACCTCGCCGGCCGACCGCGATTCGTCACCGCGACGCGACTCGACGCGGGCCACGACGACACACACGACGACGACCACGACGACGACGACAACGACGACGACGACAAGGTCGACACGACAGTCCGGAAGGGGACCACCCGGTGACCATCACCTACGACTGCACCGAGGACACCGGCCGCGAGGTCGGTCTCAGTTCCGCTGCCGGCGCCCTGCGCTCGGGCCGGCTGGTCGTGACCCCCACCGACACGCTCTACGGCATCGCCGCCGATGCCTTCGACCCGGACGCGGTGGTCTCGCTGCTGTCCGCCAAGCGCCGTGGCCCGGACATGCCGGTGCCGGTCCTGGTCGGCTCGTGGGAGACCATCGACGGCCTCGTCGTGAGCACCCCGGCCGCCGCCCGCGACCTCATCCGCGCCTTCTGGCCGGGGGGCTTGAGTCTCATCGTGCACCAGGCACCGTCCCTGGGCTGGGACCTCGGCCAGACCCGCGGCACGGTCATGCTCCGGATGCCGCTGCACCCCGTCGCCATCGAACTCCTGCGCGAGGTCGGCCCGCTCGCGGTGTCCAGTGCCAACGTCTCCGGTCAACCGCCGGCCACCACCGTGGCCCAGGCCCGGGAGCAGCTCGGCGACTCGGTGGCCGTGTACCTCGACGGCGGCCCGTGTGCGATCGGCCAGCCCTCGACGATCGTCGACCTCACCGGGCCCGGTCCGCGCATCGTCCGCGAGGGCGCGGTGACCGCCGAGCGCGTGGGAGAGGTCCTCGGCGTCGACCCCGCGGTCCTGCGCGGCTGAACCATGGGTGCCGGGGTCCCGTTCCGGGAGCTGCTGCTCATCGCGGTCACCGCCGGACTGGTCACCTTCGTCGTCACCGGTCTGGTCAGGGGAGTGGCACCCGCGATCGGCGGGCTCGCCTACCCGCGGGAGCGGGACGTGCACCAGGTCCCCACCCCCCGGCTCGGCGGGGTGGGCATCTTCACCGGGATGCTCATCGCCGTCTACCTCGCCGCGCAGCTGCCGGCCCTGAACCGGGCCTTCCCGCCCTTCGCCCCCGACGTGGAGGCCACCATCGTCGCCGGCGGGGTGATCGTGCTGGTGGGGATCGTGGACGACATCCTCGGGCTCGGGGCCGTCACCAAACTCGCGGGCCAGGCCGCCGCGGCCGGGGTCCTGGTCGCGATGGGCGTGTCGTGGACGCTGCTGTACATCCCCTTCGGGGACGGCAACATCCTCGTCCTCGACCAGCTCCAGGCCGGACTGCTCACGGTCGTGTTCACACTGACGATCGTCAACGCGATGAACTTCGTGGACGGACTCGACGGGCTCGCCGCCGGGCTCGGGGCCATCGCCGCACTGGCGATCTGCGTGTTCTCCGTGGGGATCATGCTCGACCAGGGCGGCACGGTGGGCGCGTACCCGCCGGCCATGGTCACCGCGGTCCTCGCCGGCGCCCTGCTGGGTTTTCTGCCGCACAACTTCCAGCCCGCCCGCATCTTCATGGGCGATTCCGGTTCCATGCTCATCGGCCTGGTCCTGGCGGCGGCCTCCACCAGTGCCTCGGGCAAGATCTCGCAGAGTCTCTACGGGCCGCAGGAGATGATCGTCCTGCTGTCCCCGATGATCGTGGTGGCGGCCGCGATGTTCGTCCCGATGCTCGACCTGGTCATGGCCGTGATCCGCCGGGTCGGGGCTGGCAGGAGCCCGTTCGCGCCCGACAAGATGCACCTGCACCACCGGTTGCTCGCACTCGGGCACTCCCACCGGCGCGTCGCCCTGGTCATCTATGCCTGGGTCTCGCTCATCGCCTTCGGTGCGGTGGGCGCGACCATGTTGCCGACCGAGGTGATCGTCCCGCTCATCGCGGCCGGCCTCATCTCGGTCCTGGCGGCCACCCTGGTCCCGCGCCTGCGGCGCTCGCGGGCGGAGGAGCCCCCGGGGGGGCCGGAGAGCTCCCGCTAGGCTGCACGACATGACGGACACCCCCACGACACCCGCTCAGCCCGCCGAGAGCCCCCACACCGCCGCCCTGCGGCGGGCGGTCAGGCTCGGGGTCCTCGCGCTCGCCGTGCTCACCGTGGTCAGCGCGGCGGCATGGACCGCGATCGACGGCACCCCGGGCCTGTGGGGCGCTCTGATGGGGGCGGCGGTCGGCGGCGCCTTCGTTCTCACCACCGCGATCGTCGTGGTCGCCACGGCCCACTCCGCACCGCAGACCACCGCGGCCGTCGTCCTGGGGACCTGGCTCGTCAAACTCCTCGCCGCGATGGGGATCGTCGCCGTTCTCGCCGGGTTCGACTTCTACTCCCGACCCGCCTTCGCCGTGACCGTCGTCGCCGCGCTGATCGTGGTCCTGGCGGGGGAGACGTGGGCCGTCCTCAAGGCCAGGGCGCCGTACGTCGAGCCCGTCGCCGACTGACGGGTCCCCCTGTCACCCCGGACCGATACCAGGGTGTTATCCTCAACGGCGGTGAGACGAGCACGTCACCGGGCCGCGAGACGGCCCGAGGCGTTCGCGCGGAATCCCAACACGGCCGCCACCATCGGGCCACTCGTACCGAACGCGCTCGGGCGCCAGTCGCCCAACACGACCAGGGGAGAACACACTGAGTACCACGCTTCTGGCCTTCAAGGGCGAGTTCCATCCCCCGAACATCGACAAAGAGTTCTTCCCCACCGATCAGTGGTTGACCGGCTTCGCCGGTGACGCCTTCGTCCTGGACCGGCTCATGATCGTCCGGTTGCTCATGACCGTCGTCCTCCTGGGCTTCTTCATGATCGCGATGCGTAACCCGAAGCTGGTCCCCCGAGGGGTCCAGAACGTGGCCGAGATGTGCCTGGACTTCGTCCGGGTCCACGTCTCGGAGGAGATCCTGGGCAAGGAGCAGGGTCGACGCTTCCTCCCGATCATCGCCACGATCTTCTTCGCTGTGGTGGCGATGAACCTGCCCACGATCATCCCGGGGCTGAACATCTCCCCGAACGCGAGGATCGGCTTCCCGCTGGTCCTCGCGATTCTGGGCTACGTGACCTTCATCTACGCCGGGTCCAAGCGTTACGGGTTCGCCAAGTTCGTCAAGGCGAGCGTGGTCATCCCGAACCTGCCGCCCGCGCTGCACCTGTTGGTCGTCCCGATCGAGCTGGTGTCGACGTTCATCCTTCGCCCGGCCACGCTGACCATCCGTCTCATGGCCAACATGTTGGCGGGCCACCTGATCATCGTCCTGCTGTTCAGCGCCACGAACTTCTTCTTCTGGCAGTTCAACGGCTGGACGCTGCTGGCGGTGGGCACCTCGCTGTTGTCGGTCGCCTTCACGCTGTTCAAGCTTCTGGTGATCTTCCTCCAGGCTTACATCTTCGCGCTGCTGGTCGCGGTCTACATCGACCTCGCCCTCCACGCGGAAAGCCACTAGAACTCGGGCCGTCAGGCCTGGTATGACCACCCGTCAACACGACAATTCACGTCCGACCGGTTCGGGAAAGCCCGCACCGGCCATCTGAAAGGGAAACCCCATGGACATCGTCACTCTCGCCCAGGCCACCGAGCAGACCGTCAGAGGCTACGGCGCGATCGGCTACGGCCTCGCCGCCATCGGCCCCGGCATCGGCATCGGCATCCTCGTGGGTAAGACCGTCGAGGGCATGGCCCGCCAGCCCGAGATGGCCGGCACCCTGCGTACCACGATGTTCCTCGGTATCGCCTTCACCGAGGCGCTCGCCCTGATCGGTATCGTCGCCGGCTTCCTGTTCTGATCGACGACCACCGACCTCGTAGGGACGCACCATGAGAAACGTCATCGCCATCTTGGCGGCCGAAGGGGAAGCACTTCCCCTGGAGGAGAGCCCCAACCCGCTCATTCCTCCGCTGTATGACATCGTCTGGTCGCTCATCCCGCTCGCCGTCATCCTGTGGCTGTTCTGGAAATTCATTCTTCCGAAGTTCCAGCAGGTTCTCGACGAGCGTGAAGAGCGCATCGAAGGTGGTCTGCGCCGAGCTGAGCAGACCCAGGCCGAGGCGAAGGAAGAGCTGGCCAAGTACAAGGCCCAGCTCGCCGAGGCGCGCAGCGAAGCGGCCAAGATCCGCGACGACGCGCGTGCCCAGGGTCAGCAGATCCTCGCGGACATGAAGACAGAGGCGCAGGTGGAGAGCGACCGCATCGTCGCCGCCGGCAACCAGCAGCTCGCGGCGCAGCGTCAGCAGATCATCGCGGAGCTCCGCAGTGACCTCGGACGTCAGTCCGTCGATCTGGCCGAGCGGCTCGTCGGCGAGCAGCTGTCGGACCAGGTCCGTCGATCGGGCACCATCGACCGCTTTCTGGCAGACCTCGACCGGGTCCCCGGCGCGGGCAAGAACTAAGGGAAGTGGAGCCGATGCACGCAGCGAGTCGCGAAGCGCTCGACCAGACCCGGACCGTCCTGCAGTCGGCCCTGGCGGCGAACCCGTCCGGTGGGGCCACGGGCGCGAAGATAGGCCAGGAACTCTTCGAGGTCGTGAACGTCCTCGAGGACAACCGCACCCTCAGGGTCGCCGTGGCCGACACCGCGGCCCCGGTGGAGGCCCGTCAGGACCTGGTCCGTGGGGTGTTCGGGTGGAAGGTCGACCAGACCACCCTCGATCTACTCCTCGCTGCGGTGGCCGAGGACTGGTCCAACCCCCGCGAACTGCGGGAGGGCCTGATCCTGCTCGGTCGCGAGGCACTCATGCGGTCCGCCGATGAGCAGGATCAGCTCCCGACGGTCGAGGACGAGTTGTTCCGGCTCGGCCGCATCGTCGCAGGCGATCCGCAATTCGAGCAGCTGCTCGCGGACCGTACCGCCGGGACCGATACCAAGCGGGGCCTGCTGGCCCAGGTGCTGTACGGCAAGGTCACCGCGGTCACCGAGGCCCTCGCCTCCCAGGCCGTGGCCCGGCCGACCGGCATGCCCGCGGACGACATCATGCAGATCTCCCGGCAGGCCGCCGAACTCCGTGGCCGTTCCGTGGCGGTCGTGACCAGTGCCGAGCCGCTGACCGGCCAGCAGGCCGACGACCTCCGGTCGCGTCTGGTGTCGCTGTACGGGCGAGAGATCGCCATCCACAACGACATCGACCAGTCCCTCCTCGGCGGCGTGGTCGTCCGGGTGGGCGACGAGATCATCGACGGTAGCGTGGCGGGACGGCTCGACGCGTTGCGTCGTTCCCTCCGGTGACCGGCCACCACCGGTCGTACGACGAGCTGCGGTCTCCGATGGTCGAGGCTCACGAAAAACCCATAAAGCACATCCCGACTTTGAGAGCAGGAATGACATGGCGGAGTTGACGATCTCCTCCGAAGAGATCCGCAGCGCGATTGCGAATTACACCTCAACCGTTTCGACCGACGCGACCAAGGAGGAGGTCGGCACCGTCGTCGACACCGGTGATGGTATCGCGCACATCAGCGGACTCCCCTCGGCGATGGCCAACGAGCTGCTGGAGTTCCCCGGCGGGATCCTCGGTGTGGCGCTGAACCTCGAGGAGCGCGAGATCGGTGCGGTCATCCTCGGTAACTTCGACGAGATCGCCCAGGGCCAGGAGGTGCGTCGCACCGGAGAGGTCCTCTCCGTACCCGTCGGCGACGGTTTCCTCGGCCGTGTCGTCAACCCGCTCGGTCAGCCGATCGACGGACGCGGCGAGATCGAGTCCGCCGGGATGCGCGCGCTCGAGCTCCAGGCGCCCTCGGTGCTCGAGCGTCAGCCCGTCGAGGAACCCATGCAGACCGGCATCAAGGCCATCGACGCCATGACGCCGATCGGCCGTGGCCAGCGTCAGCTGATCATCGGCGACCGCAAGACCGGCAAGACCGCGGTCTGCATCGACGCGATCCTCAACCAGAAGGCCAACTGGGAGTCCGGCGACAAGACCAAGCAGCTGCGGTGCATCTACGTGGCCATCGGTCAGAAGGGCTCCACCATCGCGGGCGTCAAGGCGACCCTCGAGGAGGCCGGCGCGATGGAGTACACCACCATCGTCGCGGCCCCGGCGTCCGACTCGGCCGGCTTCAAGTGGCTCGCGCCGTTCACCGGCTCGGCCATCGGTCAGCACTGGATGTACGACGGCGCCCACGTCCTCGTCGTCTTCGACGATCTCTCCAAGCAGGCTGACGCCTACCGTGCGATCTCGCTGCTGCTGCGCCGCCCGCCGGGCCGTGAGGCCTACCCGGGTGACGTCTTCTACCTGCACTCCCGCCTGCTCGAGCGGTGTGCCAAGCTCTCGGACGAGATGGGTGGCGGCTCCATGACGGGTCTGCCGATCATCGAGACCAAGGCCAACGACGTGTCGGCGTTCATCCCGACCAACGTCATCTCGATCACCGACGGTCAGGTCTTCCTCGAGTCCGATCTGTTCAACCGTGGTGTCCGTCCCGCCGTCAACGTCGGTATCTCGGTCTCCCGAGTCGGTGGCGCCGCGCAGACCAAGGGCATGAAGAAGGTCTCCGGTTCGCTGCGTCTCGACCTGGCCGCGTACCGCGACCTCGAGTCGTTCGCGACCTTTGCCTCGGATCTCGACGCCGCCTCCAAGTCCCAGCTCGAGCGGGGCCAGCGACTGGTGGAGATCCTCAAGCAGGACCAGAACTCGCCGGTGGCCGTCGAGGACCAGATCGTGTCGATCTACCTCGCCGGTGAGGGCTTCTACGACACCGTCCCGGTCGAGGACGTCCGTCGCTTTGAGAGCGAACTGCTCGAGGCGCTGCGGCACTCCGCGTCCGACGTCTACAGCCAGATCGACGGCGGCAGCGCACTCTCCGACGAGTCCAAGTCGACGCTCGAGGCCAAGACCAACGAGTTCAAGGAGGGCTTCGTGGCCTCCGACGGCTCGCGCGTGGTCAACGAGCCCGAGGCCGAGGCGCTCTCGGAGGACGAGATCGACCGTGAGACGCTGACGGTGACCAAGAAGAAGAAGGCCTGAGGCCTGCGATGACAGCCATCCGATTCAAGGGCGAGAGGAGTGTGATCTGAGGCCATGGCAAATATGCGTGAGCTGCGCGACCGGATCAAGTCGGTCAACTCGACCAAGAAGATCACCAAGGCCCAGGAAGTGATCGCGACCTCGCAGATCTCCAAGGCCCGGGCGAGGGTCGCGGAGGCCCAGCCGTTCGCCGATCAGATCACGGCCATCCTGACCGACCTGGCCAACGCCTCGTCGGTCCAGCACCGGATGCTCAACGAGCCGGAGAGCCCCAAGCGGTCTGCCGTGCTCGTGGTCACCTCGGACCGCGGCATGTGTGGTGGCTACAACCACAACGTGCTCAAGGAGGCCGCCGAGCTGGTGGCCTACCTGGAGGACGACGGCCGCGAGGTCGACATCTACGTGTTGGGCAACAAGGGGATCGTCTACTACACCTTCCGCGAGATCGAACTCGCCGGGGCGTGGCACGGACACTCCCAGAAGCCCGACTACCAGGAGGCCCGTCCGGCCTTCCAGTTGCTGTCGGCCGCGTTCGCGGCCGGCGGGGAGGCGACGTTCGACGCCTCGGAGTTCCTCGGCGAGGGCCACGACGGGGACACCACTCGCAAGGGCGTCGACGAGGTCCATATCGTCTACACCCAGTTCAAGTCGATGCTCACCCAGACCCCGCGTGCGCGTCGCCTTGCCCCGATCGAGACGAAGGTCGAGGTCGAAGAGTTGGATCTGGGCGAGGACTACATGGCCTCCCCGGAAACAGAGTCCAAGCCTGAGGTCACCTTCGAGCCCGATGCCGACACCCTCCTCGACAACCTCCTCCCGAGGTACATGTCGACGAGGGCGTTCGCCTCACTGCTCGAGGCCGCCGCGTCCGAGTCCGCTGCCCGTCGTACGGCGATGAAGTCGGCGACGGACAACGCGACCGACCTGGTGGAAGGCCTGAGCCGCGAGGCCAACCAGGCCCGCCAGGCGCAGATCACCCAGGAAATCAGCGAGATTGTCGGTGGCGCTGGCGCGCTCGCCGCTAGCGCAGGAAGTGACTAAAGCAATGACCACAGCTGTTACCGATCAGAGCACGACGGGCACGGCCGGTCTCACCGGTCGGGTCGCCCGCGTCCTGGGTGCGGTCGTCGACGTGGAATTCCCGCGTGGCGCCCTCCCGGCCCTCTTCAACGCCCTCACCGCGGAGATCACCCTCGCGGCCGTCGCCAAGACGGTGACCTTCGAGGTCGCCCAGCACCTCGGGGACAACATGGTGCGCTGCATCTCCATGCAGTCCACCGACGGCCTCGTCCGTGGTGCCGAGGTCGTCGACTCCGGCAAGCCGATCTCGGTGCCCGTGGGTGACGTCGTCAAGGGCCATGTCTTCAACGCCCTCGGCGACTGCCTCGACGCGCCCGGCACCGGCCGGGACGGCGAGCAGTGGGGCATCCACCGCGAGCCGCCCGCCTTCGACCAGCTCGAGGGCAAGACGGAGATCCTCGAGACCGGCGTCAAGGTCATCGACCTGCTCACCCCGTACGTCAAGGGTGGCAAGATCGGCCTGTTCGGCGGTGCCGGTGTCGGCAAGACCGTCCTCATCCAGGAGATGATCACCCGTATCGCGCGTGAGTTCTCCGGCACGTCGGTGTTCGCCGGCGTCGGCGAGCGCACCCGTGAGGGCACCGACCTCTTCCTCGAGATGGAGGAGATGGGCGTCCTCCAGGACACCGCCCTGGTGTTCGGCCAGATGGACGAGCCGCCGGGGACGCGTATGCGCGTCGCCCTGTCGGCCCTGACGATGGCCGAGTACTTCCGGGACGTGCAGGGGCAGGACGTCCTCCTGTTCATCGACAACATCTTCCGCTTCACGCAGGCCGGTTCCGAGGTCTCGACGCTGCTCGGCCGCATGCCGTCCGCCGTCGGTTACCAGCCGACCCTCGCGGACGAGATGGGTCAGCTCCAGGAGCGGATCACCTCGACCCGTGGTCGTTCGATCACCTCGCTCCAGGCGATCTACGTCCCCGCCGACGACTACACCGACCCGGCGCCCGCCACGACCTTCGCCCACCTCGACGCCACCACGGAGCTCTCCCGCTCCATCGCGTCGAAGGGCATCTACCCGGCCGTGGACCCGCTCACCTCGACCTCGCGCATCCTCGAGCCGGGTATCGTCGGGGAGGAGCACTACCGGGTGGCCCAGGAGGTCATCCAGATCCTGCAGAAGTACAAGGAGCTGCAGGACATCATCGCCATCCTCGGTATGGACGAGCTCTCCGAAGAGGACAAGGTCACCGTTCAGCGTGCCCGCCGTCTGGAGCGCTTCCTCGGCCAGAACTTCCTGGTCGCCGAGAAGTTCACCGGTCAGGTCGGCTCGGTCGTGCCCCTGTCGGACACCATCGAGGCGTTCGACAAGCTCTGCAAGGGCGAGCTGGACCACCTCCCGGAGCAGGCGTTCAACGGTATCGGCGGTCTGGACGACGTCGAGGCGGCCGCCAAGAAGCTCTCGGGGAAGTGACCGCTGACCATGGCTGACATCGAAGTCGAGTTCGTCACGGTCGAGCGCCGTTTCTGGTCCGGTACCGCCACCATGGTGGTCGCCAAGACCACCGAGGGCGAGATCGGTATCCAGTCCGGGCACGAGCCGCTGCTCGGCGAGCTGGACGCCGGTGGCACCGTCACGGTCTACACGGACGAGGGCAAGAAGGTCGCCGCCGTCCAGGGTGGTTTCCTCTCGGTGACCGCGAACAAGGTCAGCATCCTCGGCGAGACCGCGGAGTGGTCTGACTCCATCGACCGGGCCGAGGCCGAGCGTGCTCTCTCGGAGGCCGGCGACGACGCCGCGGCCGCCGCGGCCGCACGGGGCCGCCTCCGTGCGGTCGAGAAGGCCGGCGCCTGAACGACGTAGTACGGCCCGCCCGTGCTCCACGGCCGCGGCCATCGGAAGGGGTTGAACAGTAGTGACGACTCCCGGGATGATTCTCGGTGTCGTCATCCTGCTCGTGCTCGTCCCGGTGGTCGCGGCCGTCGTGTATCGACTGGTCGTCGTGCGTCGTAATTCCACGTCGGTCCTCGTTCGCAGGGCCGGGGAGGATGCGTGGGGATACGGCGCCGTCCGGTACTCGGATACCGAGGTCGCGTTCTACCGTCTGCTGAGCGTGAAGTTCGGTGCCGACGTGCGGTTGGACCGGCGGACCCTCGTGCTGGGCCCGCGTCGACAGCCCACCGGTCCGGAGCTCGACGTGGCAGAGGAGGGCGAGGTGATCGTTCCGTTCTCCGGACACGACCGCCGCGCCCGTCCGGTCGAAGGTGAACTCTGCGTGGCCCTCGCAAAACTGACCGGGATGCTCGCGTGGGTCGAGGCCTGCTCCACCGAGCAGGTCCGCCCCCGGCGTCCCCACCGCTGACACCATCCGCGCCGCGTGCCGGGGGCGGTGCCCGTACCCAGGAGGAACCGTTGCGTCTCGTCGTAGCCACGTGCCAGGTCGACTACGTCGGTCGCCTCACGGCTCATCTTCCGATGGCCCCGCGGTTGTTGCTGGTTAAGGCCGACGGGTCGGTGAGCGTCCACGCGGACGACCGTGCCTACAAGCCGCTCAACTGGATGACCCCGCCGTGTTCCCTCACCGAGCGGGATCACCCGGAGAACCCGGAGCATCAGTTGTGGGTCGTGGAGAACAAGGCGGGGGAGCAGCTACGGATCACCGTCGCCGAGGTGCACCACGACTCCCGACACGAACTGGGCGTGGACCCGGGACTGGTGAAGGACGGCGTCGAGGCACACCTGCAGGAACTGCTCGCCGAGCACATCGAGACGCTCGGTCAGGGGTACAGCCTGGTCCGCCGGGAGTACATGACGGCTATCGGCCCGGTCGACATCCTCGGCCGTGACGGGGAGGGCACGACAGTGGCGGTGGAGATCAAACGTCGCGGCGAGATCGACGGGGTGGAGCAACTGACCCGCTATCTGGAGCTGCTCAACCGCGACCCGTTGCTCGCGCCGGTCAGCGGGATCTTCGCGGCCCAGATCATCAAGCCCCAGGCTCGCACCCTCGCCGAGGATCGTGGCATCCGATGCGTGACCCTGGACTACGACTCCCTGCGCGGGATCGAGTCCACCGACCTCCGGCTGTTCTGAACGAGTCGTTCGCGATGCCCAGACGACACCGACGTGGCGGGTCCGACCGACCGCTACCGCAGCGGCACGGACTCGGGGGCTCGGCGCTCGAACCAGGACCCGCGGGTGACCCCGACTCCTACCACGTCCGACGGATCCCCGGCGCCAGGGCGGGCAAGGACTACCGGTGCCCGGGGTGCGATCACCTGGTGACCTCCGGTACCGCGCATGTGGTGGTGTGGCCGGACCGGCCCGGAGGGGACGAGGAACGTCGCCACTGGCACACCGGGTGCTGGTCCGGCCGGGGCCGGAGAGGCCTCACCCGTCGCTGGAGTTGAGGTCCGGTTCCTCCGGCAGGTCGAACTCCACGTCGTCGCCTGTCCCGGGGACAGGTTCGAGCTTCGCCCGGATCGCGCCGAGATCGTCGAGCACACGCTCGCGGAGCACGCGCAGATCGTCGACATGTCGTCGCGCCCGGGAGACCAGCTGGTCCGCCCGGCGATGGGCGTCGTCGACGATCCGTCGGGCCTCCTCCTCGGCCTCGCGACGCGTGGTCGCGGCGGCCGCCATCGAGGCGTCATGTTGCCGAGTGACCTCGCGTAGGGTCTCGCTGCGACGCAGATCAGAGGCCAGCCGGTGGTCCTCATCGATCTCCTGCCGCCGACGCGCCGCCTCGTCGTCCAGCCGGCGGGCGTCGCGCTCCGCGACGAGGATGATCTCCCGGGCGCGCGCACGCGCCGCATCGAGTACGGCCGTGTGCTCTGCTCGGATGGCCTCGGCACTCCCGCGGACGTCGGCCAATTCGGACCCCGCGGCTTCCCGTAGCCGCCACGCGTCCTCCTCGGCCTCCGCGCGGATCCGGTCGGCCGTGGCGTGCGCGGAGTCACGGATGGACTCCGCTTCGGCGGTGGCCAGCGAGAGCATCGTCGACAACCTGTCCGACATCTGACCGCTGGTGACGGGAGCCCGACCGAGTTCGGCGACCCTGGCCTCGAGGTGTGCCACCCGTGCTCGTTCCCGGTCTGCGTCCGCCGCGGCCCGCTCGGCCCGGGCGACGGCGGCATCCCGGTCAGCGCGCAGGACCCCCGTCTCGGACTCGAGTCGGGTGAGGGCGCCCATTACCTGCTCACGGTCAAATCCCCTGCGCACCACCGCGAAAGACTCCGCGGTGGTGGGTGACGTGTGCATGCTCGACATGTCCCCACCCTAGCGGCGGGAGCCGGGCGAGCGACTAGTGCTGCCCGTCGGCCGGCTCGACGAGCTCAAGGAGCACGCCGCCCGCGTCCTTGGGGTGGACGAAGTTGATCCGCGAGTCCGCGGTGCCCCTCTTGGGTGCCGGGTAGAGGACCCTGACGCCCCGGCCGGTGAGATGGGCGGTGATCGCGTCGATGTCGGTCACGCGGACGGCCATCTGCTGGATGCCGGGGCCGTTGCGGTCGATGAACTTGGCGATCGTGGAGGACTCGTCCAGGGGCGCGAGGATCTGCAACAGGGCGCTGCCCTCGGGACGACGGGGGGAGCCGAGCATCGCCTCGCGCACGCCCTGCTCCTCGTTCACCTCCTCGTGGAGATTCTCCAATCCCAGGTTGTCGCGATACCAGGCCACGGCGGCGTCGAAGTCGGGGACCGCGACGCCGACGTGGTCGATCGCCACGACGAGCTCGGAGGGGAGGAGGGGCTGGCCTGCTGGGGTAGTCGTCATACCTCCCACGCTAGTCGGTCCCCACTCGCGGTAGTTTGGCCCCACAGTCTCATCCCCTCCATCGGAAGGTGTCCCATGACCGCCGACCCCACCCGTACCGTCATCGTCTCCGGCGCCCGCACCCCCTTCGGCCGGCTCCAGGGCGGACTGTCCTCGCTGTCCGCCCCGGAGCTGGGCGGCATCGCGATCAGTGCGGCCCTCGAGCGGGGCGGTGTGTCCCCGGAGGCCGTCGACCAGGTCATCATGGGGCAGGTGCTCTCCGCCGGCAACGGCCAGATGCCCGCGCGCCAGGCCTCGCTCGCCGCCGGTCTGCCCAAGCGTGTCGACGCCCTGAGCATCAACAAGATGTGCCTGTCCGGCCTGACCGCGATCGCGCTGGCGGACCAGGCGATCCGGTCCGGGTACTCCGAGGTCATCGTTGCCGGCGGCCAGGAGTCGATGTCCCAGGCTCCGCACCTGCTGCCCAAGAGCCGCGCCGGGTACAAGTACGGGTCGATCGAGGTCCTCGATCACATGGCGTACGACGGCCTGCACGACGTTCCGACCGACCAGCCCATGGGTGCGCTCACCGAGGCGCGCAACGTCGAGCTGGAGATCACCCGTGAGCACCAGGACGAGTTCGCGGCGACCTCCCACCAGCGCGCGGCCGCGGCGGCGAAGGAGGGGCGGTTCGCCGACGAGATCGTGCCGGTCACGGTCAAGGGCCGCAAGGGTGACACGGTCGTGGACACCGACGAGGGCGTGCGTGCCGACTCGACCCCCGAGTCGATGGGCAAGCTCCGTCCCGCGTTCTCCAAGGACGGGACCATCACCGCCGGTTCGTCGTCGCAGATCTCGGACGGCGCCTCGGCGACCATCATCACGTCCGCGGCCCGTGCCGAGGCCGAGGGCTGGCCGGTGCTGGCCGAGATCGTCGGCTACGGCACCGTGGCCGGCCCGGACTCGACCCTGCAGCACCAGCCCGCCGACGCGGTGCTGAACGCGTGCGAGCGGGCGGGAGTCGACGTCTCCGACATCGAGCTGTTCGAGTTCAACGAGGCCTTCGCCTCCGTCGGACTGCACTCGACCCGCATGCTCGACCTGACCCCCGACAAGGTGAACGTGAACGGCGGCGCCATCTCGATCGGTCACCCGATCGGGGTGTCCGGCAACCGCGTGGTGCTGACCCTGGCCCTCGAGCTCGCACGCCGCGGCGGCGGGCTCGGAGCGGCTGCCCTGTGCGGCGGCGGCGGCCAGGGTGACGCCCTGATCATCCGGGTGCCCGCGGCCGGCTG
>NZ_JAALDT010000063.1:0-11866 GCF_014144995.1 Dietzia sp. DQ11-71
CGTCGGCCACGTCCGCGCGAACCGACGGGACCGGCGGCAGGCTCGAGGAGTCCCCGGGCGCCGTCGTGAGCAGGGACAGCGCCTCCGGCGCCGGATACGAACGCCCGGCGCGCCGCAGCGTCGTGACGAGCCCGGGCAGGAGTCCTGCCGGGCCGGCGGCGGGGGAGACCTCGGCGAGCATCGGGACAGGCGCTCCGACGATCTCCAGCAGGTGCGACTCCGCCAGGCCGGAGAGGTACGAGGTCAACTCGTCGAACGGTTGATCCGCCCACGCGGTGCGCAGGAGGTACAGCGGCAGCGGCCACGCCGGGGACAGCGCGGTACTGCGGGTGAGGGGTCGGGACATGACGATCAATCCTACCGGCGGTGTGCCGCCGGCACCCCCGGCGCGGCGACGGCTACCGTGTCTGGCCATGGCAGACATGTACGGCTCCGACATCCTGTCCGGCACGGCGCGACGCCGCCGCCCGGAGGTCCCCGTCGTCGACGCCGAACGGGGCCTGGTGGTGGAGGACGCCGAATCCGGGTTCTGCGGCGCCGTGGTGGGTTTCGACCGGTCCTACGACGGCGAGTTCGTCAAACTGGAGGACCGGCGCGGTCGGGTGCGCCTCTTCGCGATGACCCCCTCGGCGTTCCTCATCGACGGCTCCCCGGTCACCCTGCGGAAGCCGGCCCCGGCAACGCGGCGGGGGCCCGCGGTCACCGCGTCGGGGTCGCGGAAGGTCGAGGGACTGCGGGCCCGCACGGCCCGCGCGGGGCGAATCTGGGTCGAGGGCATCCACGACGCCGCGCTCGTGGAGAAGATCTGGGGCCACGATCTGCGGGTCGAGGGCGTGGTGGTCGAACCGCTGCACGGGATCGACGATCTGCACGCGCTGGTCACCGAGTTCGGCCCCACCCGTCAGGCGAGACTCGGCGTGTTGGTGGACCACCTCGTCGAGGGCAGCAAGGAATCGCGGATCGTCGCCGGACTGGGGCAGGACGTCCTCGTGACCGGCCACCCGTACGTGGACATCTGGCAGGCGGTCAAACCCTCCGCCGTGGGGATCCGCGAATGGCCGGTGGTCCCCCGCAGCGAGGACTGGAAGACGGGGATCTGCCGGCGGCTGGGCTGGGGCGAACCCGCGGACGGGTTCCGCCACGTGCTCGCCTCCGTGAGCACCTACCGGGACATCGAACCCGCGTTGCTAGGAGCGGTGGAGAGGTTGGTCGACTTCGTCACCGAACCGGCCTGACCGGCAGCGTGGCGTCGAGGACCATCCCCACCAGTCCGATCAGGGCGAACCCAGCGGTGGCCCACAGTGCGGCCGTGCCGTCACCCTCGGTCAGGGAATGCCCCAGGAGGACCGCGGCGACGGTCCCGGGCGCACTGCCGATGAGGGTGGCCAGCAGGAACTGCGGGTAGGAGATCGAGGTCAGCGCGGCGGCGTAGTTGACCACCGAGAACGGCACCGCGGGTACCAGCCGCAGACTGCCCACCGAGAGCCACCCGCGCCGACGCAGTCGTGCGTCGATCGAGGCCACCCGCGGATCCGCGCGCAGCGCGGCTGTCCGGTCGTGACCGAGGCGACGGACCCCGGCGAACGCCAGTGTCGCCGCGATGCCGGTGGCCACGAGAGACCACGGGATGGCCACGGCCGGGGTGAACAGGACCGCGGCGGTGTAGGTGAAGGTCGACCGGGGGATGGGCGAGACCGTGACGAGCGCGTAGGCGGCGAAGAAGGCAACGGGGAACCACGGACCCAGTCGCGTGGCCCAGTCACGGAACTGCTCCAGCCCCGGGGTCGGCACGAGGGTCGCGACCAGGACCACCAGCGCGACGGCCGCCACCCACGCCAACACCCGGTTCCGCACCGGGACGACTGTAGTCGCCGTGGTGCGGACGTCGTCCCCCACAGGTCCCCCTCACCGCGAGGGCGTGTTCCGGCTCCGGTGGGGCTGGACTAGAGTCCCGAGGTGACCCCCTTCACTCCACACGAGAACGAGGTACCGGTGACCAGTTCGACCACAGGTCCAGACCTTCACTCCTGGTACGCCTCTGTGGGAGCCGTCCTCGCGAAGGCCGCCCGCAAGGATCCCGCCGACATGCCCGAGGACGCCTGGCGCGCACTGGTCGCCACCACGCGCGACGGCATCGAGGTCAACCCGCTGTACACGCGGGAGGACGAGATCGCCGAGCGCCCCGCGCCCGGGCAGTTCCCCTTCGTCCGCGGCGGGGACCGGTCGGGGCTGCCCGAGAGCGGCTGGCACGTCAGCTCGCGCATCGAGGTCACGGGGGAGGCCTCGGAGGTCAACACCGAGATCCTGGACCTGCTGAACCAGGGTGTCTCGGCACTGTGGCTGACCGCCGAGCCCGCCGAGCTGGCAGCGGTCCTCAAGGACGTCTACCTGGATCTGGCCCCGGTCACCTTCGATTCCGGCGCCCGCCTGGTCGAGGTCGCCGAGTCGTTCCTCGCCCTGCTCGACGAGCGCCGCACCGCAGGTGACGGGGTCGTGGACCGCGCCGCCGTCATCGCCGACCTGGGGGCCGCGCCCGTGACCGCCGCGTACGCGGGGACCGGCACGATCGAGCTCGACTCCGCGGTGCAGCTGGCCACGCGGGTCACCGAGCGCGAGGAGACCATCCGGACCTTCGTCGCCGACGGCACGGTCTTCCACGCCGACGGCGCCGGTGACGCCCAGGAGTTGGCCTACGCCGTGGCCGTCGGACTGGAGTACGTGCGGGCGCTGATGTCGGCGGGGTTGTCCGCCGCCGCCGCGCTGCGCCAGGTCTCGTTCCGGCTCGCCGCCACCGATGACCAGTTCGCGTCGATCGCCAAGTTCCGAGCGGGACGGCTCATGTGGGCCCGCGTCGCCGAACTCCTCGGCGCTCCCGAGGCCGGTGGCGCTCCGCAGCACGCGGTGACCTCCATGGCGATGATGTCGCGGCGGGACCCGTGGGTGAACATGCTCCGGACCACCCTCGCCGCGTTCGGTGCCGGGGTCGGCGGCGCCACCTCGGTGACGGTCCTCCCGTTCGATGCCTCGGTGCCGGGGGGCCTCGAGAGCACCTCCCGAGCCTTCGCCTCGCGTATCGCCCGCAACACCCAGCTCCTGCTGCTCGAGGAGTCGCACCTCGGCCACGTCGTGGACCCGGCCGGTGGCTCCTGGTACGTCGAGTCGCTCACCGACGCGCTCGCCGACGCCGCGTGGTCGGCGTTGCAGACGATCGAGGCGGAGGGCGGCCTGACCGCCGCGATCTCCTCGGGGACCGTCGCCGACGCCATCGCCCGCGTACGCGAGGCACGCGACGCCGACATCGCCCACCGCACGGCCCCGATCACCGGTGTGTCCGAGTTCCCCAATCTCGACGAGCAGCCCCTCGACGCCTCCCGCCGTGGCGGCGACGACTACCGCTACGGCCGCGCGTTCGAGGACCTGCGGGACCGGTCCGATGCGCACCTGGAGGCCACCGGCTCCCGCCCGACCGTCCTGATCGCGGGCCTCGGCCCCCAGGCCGAGACGACTCCCCGCGTGACGTTCGTGGCCAACCTGCTCGCCGCCGGCGGCATCGAGGCACGCAATCCGGTCGTCACCGAGGCCGGGCAGTACGCCGGGGCGCACGAGGGCGAGCGGATCGCCGTGCTCTGCGGCGCGGACAAGCGCTACGCGACCGAGGGCGCCGACGCCGTCCGCGCCCTCCGGGACGCCGGGGTGTCGACGGTGTACCTCGCCGGCGCCGAGAAGGGCTTCCCCGCCGACGCCACCGACCGCCCGGACGGGTACCTGGCCCTCGGCATCGATGCCGTCGCCGCCCTGACCACCCTCCTCGACCAGCTGGGAGTGCAGTGACATGACGACCTTCCCCGATTTCAGCACCACCCCGTTGCGGGAGACCCCCGAGGGGGCGCCCCTGCCGGACGGTGTCGAGACCACGGCCGACCACGAGGTGGGTCCCGGCGTCGACGCGGACCCGACGTGGGAGACGCCGGAGGGTATCGACGTCAAGCGCGTCTACACCAAGGCCGACCGTGACGCCGTGGAGGCGGGCACCGCCCCGACCGACGACGGCGAGGAGGTCACCCCCTTCCCGTTGGACACGGTGCCGGGTGCGGCACCCTTCCTCCGCGGGCCCTACCCGTCGATGTACGTCAACCAGCCGTGGACCATCCGCCAGTACGCGGGGTTCTCCACGGCCGCCGAGTCCAACGCCTTCTACCGGCGCAACTTCGCAGCCGGCCAGAAGGGCCTGTCGGTCGCGTTCGACCTGGCCACGCACCGCGGGTACGACTCCGATCACCCGCGGGTCGCCGGCGACGTCGGCATGGCCGGGGTGGCGATCGACTCCATCCTGGACATGCGCGAGTTGTTCGACGGCATCGACCTGTCGTCGGTGTCGGTGTCGATGACGATGAACGGCGCCGTCCTGCCGATCCTCGCGTTCTACGTGGTGGCGGCCGAGGAGCAGGGGGTGACGCCGGAGCAGCTCGCGGGGACCATCCAGAACGACATCGTCAAGGAGTTCATGGTCCGCAACACCTACATCTATCCGCCCAAACCCTCCATGCGGATCATCTCGGACATCTTCGCCTACACGTCGAAGATGATGCCGCGCTTCAACTCGATCTCCATCTCCGGTTACCACATCCAGGAGGCCGGCGCGACGGCCGATCTCGAGCTGGCGTACACGCTGGCCGACGGCGTGGAGTACCTCCGCGCCGGTCTGGACGCCGGGTTGGACATCGACAAGTTCGCGCCCCGCCTGTCGTTCTTCTGGGCCATCGGCATGAACTTCTCCATGGAGATCGCCAAGCTGCGCGCGGGGCGTCTGCTGTGGAGCGAGCTGGTCGAGAAGTTCGGGCCGAAGAACGCCAAGTCCAAGTCGCTGCGGACCCACTCGCAGACGTCGGGGTGGTCCCTGACCGCGCAGGACGTCTTCAACAACGTCGCGCGGACCTGCATCGAGGCCATGGCCTCCACCCAGGGCCACACGCAGTCGCTGCACACCAACGCCCTCGACGAGGCGCTGGCTCTGCCCACCGACTTCTCCGCGCGGATCGCCCGCAACACGCAGCTGCTCCTGCAGCAGGAGTCCGGGACCACGCGGCCTATCGACCCGTGGGCCGGCTCGTACTACATCGAGTGGCTCACCGCCCAGCTCGCCGACAAGGCCCGTCTGCACCTCCTCGAGATCGAGGAGACCGGCGGCATGGCCCAGGCGATCGGGGAGGGCATCCCCAAGCTCCGCATCGAGGAGGCCGCCGCCCGGACCCAGGCGCGCATCGACTCCGGCCGTCAGCCCGTGATCGGCGTGAACAAGTACGTCGTGACCGAGGACCAGGAGATCGACGTCCTCAAGGTCGACAACTCCCGGGTCCGCACCGAGCAGCTGGCGAAACTGGACAAGCTGCGGGCGGAACGGGACGAGGACGCCTGCCAGGCGGCCCTCACCCGGCTGACCGAGGCCGCCTCCGGCGGGGCGGGCAGCGATATGGACGACAACCTCCTCGCCCTCGCGATCGACGCGGCCCGCGCGTACGCCAGCATCGGGGAGATCTCCGACGCGCTGGAGAAGGTCTACGGTCGTCACAAGGCGGAGATCAAGACCCTGTCCGGTGTGTACCGGCAGGAGGTCACCAAGGAGGGCGCCGTGGACAACGTCACCCGGGCCATGCGGATGGCCGACGCGTTCGCCGAGCAGGAGGGGCGCCGTCCCCGCATCCTGCTGGCCAAGATGGGACAGGACGGCCACGACCGCGGTCAGAAGGTCGTGGGCACCGCGTTCGCCGACCTCGGGTTCGACGTCGACATGGGCCCGTTGTTCCAGACGCCGGAGGAGGTGGCCCAGCAGGCCGCCGACGCCGACGTGCACGTTGTGGGCGTGTCCTCCCTGGCCGCGGGTCACCTGACCCTGGTACCCGCACTGCGTTCGGCGCTCGCCGGGGTGGGGCGCGAGGACATCATGGTCACGGTCGGTGGCGTCATCCCGCCGGGTGACTTCCAGGAGCTCTACGATGCCGGGGCCGCCGCGATCTACCCGCCGGGCACCGTGATCGCCGAGGCCGCCATCGGGCTGCTCGACGCGCTCGCCGGCGAGCTCGGCCACGACCTCTCGTCGGCCGCCTCGGGTGAGGGGGCCGGCTCGGAGGTGACGTCCTGACCCGCCTCGGCTCCGGACCCGACCCGGCCGGTTCGGGCAACCTGTCGGGCAGTCTGTCTACCACGGCCGGCACCGGCTCGGTGCGTGGACCGGTGCCCTCGGCCACCGGGCCACGTCCGCGGCGCGAGATCGATGTCGACGCACTGCTCGTCGGCGTGCTCGAAGACCACCGCCCGGTCCTTGCCCGCGCGATCACACTGCTGGAGTCCACGAACCCGGCGCACCGGGAGAATGCCCAACAGCTCCTGTTGGGCGCGCTGCCGCACGCCGGTGGGGCGCTGCGGATCGGCATCACCGGGGTGCCGGGGGTCGGCAAGTCGACGTTCATCGAGTCCTTCGGCCTGTACCTGGTGGAGCAGGGCCTCAAGGTCGCGGTCCTCGCCGTCGACCCGTCGTCCACCCGCACCGGCGGCTCGATCCTCGGCGACAAGACCCGCATGGCCACCCTGTCCACGGAACCGAGGGCCTACATCCGGCCCTCGCCCACGTCCGGCACGCTCGGGGGCGTGGCCAAGGCCACGCGGGAGACGATGGTCCTGCTCGAGGCCGCCGGGTTCGATGTGATCGTCGTGGAGACCGTCGGTGTCGGCCAGTCCGAGGTGACGGTGGCCGGGATGGTCGACTGTTTCACGTTCCTCACCCTCGCCCGCACCGGCGACCAGCTGCAGGGCATCAAGAAGGGTGTCCTCGAGTTGGCGGACATCGTCGCGGTGAACAAGGCTGACGGCCCGCACGTCAAGGACGCCTCGCGGGCCGCCCGCGAACTCGGGGCCGCCCTACGGTTGGTGCGTCCTGCCGACGCGGTGTGGAAGGTGCCCGTCCTGACCATGTCGGGACTGGAGGCCGAGGGACTGGACCGCTTCTGGGACGCCGTCCGCTCGCATCAGGACACGATGAACGGGATCGGCGAGGTGGAGGCGCGGAGGGCGCGTCAGCAGGTGGACTGGACGTGGTCCATGGTCCACGACACGCTGATGGCCCGGCTGGCCGCCGACCCGGAGGTGCGGAAGATCGCCCCGGAGGTGGAGCAGCAGGTGCGCGAGGGCACGCTGACCGCGGCCCTCGCGGCGCAGGCCATCATCGACGCCTTCGACTCCTGAGCCCCGCCGGGCACCGTCTTGCGCAGTGCGCAGGCCGCGCACCCCCGGCCTGCCCCGGCGAGATCCGCTACTCTCCCTACCCGTTCGCTACCCCGATTCGGATAGCGGATCCGGAGGGAGAGTAGCGGATTTCGTGTGCCGCGGCGTGGTCAGCGTTTGCGCAGTACGAACCCGACCGCGCTCATGTGCTGGTCGTGCGCGACGAAAGTCCTGCGCATGGCGAGAACCCGTCGTCGGGCGTCCGCGTCGCGGAGGAGGTTTCGGACGATCCGGGCCACGCCGACGATGCCCTCGTCGGCGAGGACACGGCGGGGCTGGAGCAACGCCATCGGGCGGAGTTCGGTGCTCTCGACCTCGAAGCCGGCCTCGTCGAACAGGTGGGTCCACTCCGCTACGGTCAGTGGCCGCGCGTTCACCCGGATCGAACGGGCGAGGTCCTTGCGGATACCCGTCTTGATCTCGTCGTCCAGGGTGTCGGGGACCAGGCACAGTTCGTGGACCAGGTACCGCCCGTCCGTCCCGAGCACCCGGCTGGCCTCGGCCACGATCTGCCGCTTGGCCGAGTCGCCCTGCATGGTGAGCATGGCCTCGCCCACGACGATGTCGGCGGACGCGGTCTCCAGACCGGTTTCCTGGGCAGTCGCCACCACCAGTTCACCCCGGCCTCCGATTGCGTGGCGCGCGACGGCGACGGCGTCGGCATCCGAGTCCACGCCCACATACGAGGCCGGGCTCTCGTCGAGCAGCAGTGTCGCTGTCAACCCCAGTCCGGGAGCGAACTCCACTACGCGTTTGCCCGTCACGGTGGTGGCCGAGACGAGCCAGCCGGACAGTTCCTTACCGCCCGGACGAAGGACCTTCTTGCCCATACGCGCCAGGAGCCAGTGCCCGGCGACGGACTCGGGGTCCCGGTCGTGCTGGGGGAGCGGACTGGCGGTCATGTGGGATCCTCCTCGGGGATACGGCGCCGACACCTGGAGGTCGCGGCGTGAGGTTAGCCTAACCTGCCTTGAGTCGAGGGGGAAGGGAAGGCGTGTAGAGCTACGCGACGCACGAGCTTCAGGCGTCCCACCAGCGCTGCAGGAGGTAGTCACGCTCGGCGTCGTTGCGGGCGAGTGCATGGGCGCGGACCCACGCCCGGCGCGCCTCCTCCGGACGCCCGAGCAACTCCAGGGTGACCGCCCTCGCCTCGTGGAACGGGTGGTGCTCGGCGAGCGCCGGGTCCGCGGACAACTCGTCCAGGTGGGCGATCCCCACCTCCGGCCCGTCTCGTCGCCCGATGGCCACCGCCCGCGCCATCCGGACCACCGGGCCGGGAGCGAGGATCACGAGCACATCGTAGAGGGCCACGATCTGCCGCCAGTCCGTCGACGCGAAGTCCGGGGCCTCGGCGTGCACGGCGGCGATGGCGGCCTGAACGGAGTACGGGCCCGGGCCGCCCGCGGCAGCCTGCTGTGCGAGCGACAGGCCTTCCTCCAGCAGAAGACGGTCCCACGTGCGGCGGTCCTGGTCCGGCAGGGGAACGGGCATCCCGTCGCGACCGGTCCGTGCGGACGCCCGGGCCTCGATCAGCACCATCAACGCCAGCAGACCGGTGACCTCCGGCTGGGTGGGAATCAGACGATGGACGATCCGGGCCAGCCGGATCGCCTCCTGCGTCAGATCCCTCCTCAGGTGGTTCGCCCCCTCCGTGGCGGCGTACCCCTCGGAGAAGACCAGATAGATCGCCGCCAGGACGGACGAGAGCCGAGCGGGAAGCTCCGCGCTCCCGGGCACCCGCACCGGGATCCGGGTGACCCGCATCCGCCTCTTCGCCCTGACCAGCCGCTGCTGCATCGTGGGCACCTGCACCAGGAACGCCTGGGCGATCTCGGCGGTGGTCAGCCCCGCCAGGTACCGGAGCGTGAGCACGACCTGCTCCTCGACCCTCAGGGTGGGGTGGCAGCAGGCGAAGAACAGCTCGAGACGCTCATCCGGGATTTCGTCCGGATCCGCGGGCGAGACCTCCACCGCACGGGCCACCCGGTGTTCCTGCTCGACGTGCAGCCGGGCCAACCGCTCCGTCAGAGCCCGCTGTCGCCGGAGTCGGTCGATCGCCTTCCGCGCCGCGGTGGTCATGAGCCAGGCCAGGGGCTTGTCCGGCACACCGGTGACCGGCCACTTCTCCAGCGCGGCCGCGAAGGCGTCCTGCGTCGCGTCCTCCGCGAGGTCGAGGTCGCCGAACCGCGCCACGAGAGCCGCGAGCAGTCGCGAGCGGTCCTCCCGGCGCAGCGCGCCGAGCACGTCGCGAACCGCCAGACCCGGGGCCGCGCTCTCGCACTCCCCGGGTCGGCGGTCACCGGGCGCCCCGCGCTCGGTGCCCACGGCGTCTCCTGGTCCCTCGGTCACCGGTGCCCGGCGTCCGTCAGTACTCTGCGATGGCCCGGACCTCGACCCGGCCACCATGCACTCCCGGGCATCGCCGCGCCCACGCGAGCGCCGCGTCGATGTCGGGCACGTCGATGATGATCGTGCCCCCGACGAACTCGCGGCTCTCCGCGAACGGACCCGAGGTGATGACGGGGTCGCCGCCACCGGCGGGGGCCGCGAGACTGACCGCGGTCTCCGGGTCGTGCAGGGCGAAACCGCCGGCGAGGACCCCCGCGGCCTCGAGTTCGGCATCGAACGCCATGAACGCCTCCGGTCCGGGCCCCTCGACGGCCCCCTCCGGCCCGGCCTCCCCGCACCGGACGTCGTCGATGTTGCCGAAGAGTAGAAGCACGTACTTCATGTCGATCTCCTGACTGTGACTGGTGGATGCCGGCCGCGGTGAAGTGCGCCGACACCTTCATAACGAACGGGCACCCGAAGATCGACAGGTCCGCGGAAGGAATCTCCGCGCTCGCGGATTCCGCTCCCGGGGCATCCGCGCAGGAGATGTCGCCCGCGGCTGTCTCAGAGGCCGCGCGACTACACTCTCGCGGGCACACGAGGCTCACAGCCGTCAGGGTCGGATGCACACGCCGGCATGCTCACCCACACGCGACAGCTCGTCTGTGAACGACGCGGACGCGAATGGAGTCGGACAGGAGACGACGGGGGAGACGACAGATGCCGACTCCGAGCCCGCCGACGCTCCGGTTCAGTACCGTTCGTCCGGCACCCGACGGCTCCGCGAGCGCATCGCGAACAGCAGACCGATCACGAAGAGCACCACACCGGCCACCATCAGGATCACCGCGAGGGTGTTCGAGTCGATACCCGGAATGCTGATCTCGACCGCGTACATGAGTATCGCGCCGAGCACCACGAGGACCACTCCGCCGCCGATGTAACCCATAGCTGTTCTCCTTCGTCGTGAGCGTGCGCGTGTCCGCGCTTGTGCGCTCACCCTACGAGAACACGGCTCCGAATTCAGGCGTGCGGGGAGAGCAGCTTTCGTGCCGGTTCCTCGATGAACCGGTGGCTCGCTGCGCCCGCGGCCAGCGAGCCGGCCACGGTGACGGGCCAGATGACCCCCATCCGCTGGTCCCATAGCCGCGTGCGGGTGAGGGGGAACGCGGCGTGCAGGACGAGCTGATGCCACAGGAAGATTCCGTACGACCAGGTGCCGACCTTCTGCAACGGCGCGGACTCCAGGACCGGGAACCGCGTGCCCTCCGGGGCGAGGACCACCGGGGCCAGGACGAGGAACGCCATCGTGCCCGCCAGACCGGTCCGGGCCGCGAACTCGACGGGGCCCGGGTGGACGAATCCCTCGGAGAACCATCCGGGAACAGTGGTGGCGACCAGGGCAGCGCCGCCGGCGATCCACCACCCCCACCTCGCGAGTCGATCGCGACACATCCGGGCGAGCGTGCCGGGCGGCGCGGTGACGACCTCGGCCAGCAGCATCCCCGCGGCGAACCAGGCGGCGAACGACGGCGGGAGGATCTGGACGTTGACGTCGGCCGGCAGGATGCCGAGGGCGTGCCACGGGAGCATCGGGAACACGAGACCCGAGGCACCGAACGCGGCGATCGCCGGGATACGCCACCGGGCGGAGTCGCCGCGCAGGTCCTTCATCGCGGTCCACAGCAGCGGGAAGGCGAGGTAGTACGCCATCTCCACGGCCAGCGACCACGCGTGCGTCAGCCCGGCGACGAGGAAGTTCGACGTGTAGATCTGCGTGAGGGTCAGGTTGGCGATCCAGGAATCCGGGCCGTTGACGTGGTTCTGCTCGAGCAGCAGCATCGCGGCGGCGACCAGCACCGCGTACGACGGCAGGATCCGCACGAGACGCGAGCGGAGGTACTCGCGGGTCGGCCGGGCGGTTCCCGGCTCGTCCCTGCGCGCGTGGGCGGCGTGGGCTCGCCACAGCAGGAACCCGGATTTGGCGAAGAAGACGGCGACCGCCAGGTCGAGTCGCCCGAACAGCCGTTTGACGGGTGACCCGGTGGACGCGCGGGTGACGAAGGCGACGTGGGTGGTCAGCACCCCGACGGCCGCGAGGCCACGGATCCCCTCGAGGGCGGGGACGAATCCCCGGGCCCCGGCGAGTCGGCGTGGCGCCGAGCCGGCCGAAGTCGCGTCCCTGCCCGCCGGGTATCCCGAACGGGTGGCCGTCGCGTGGCCCGCACCTTCGGAGGACGCCGCACCGGGGCCTGCC
>NZ_JAALDT010000064.1:0-2042 GCF_014144995.1 Dietzia sp. DQ11-71
CGGCACCGTTCCGCATACGGCACCCCGACAAGCCGGAGGACCGCCCGAGCCAGGCCGCCGAGGGTCTGGTCGATCTGCCGTACATCATCCCCGTCGACCCCACATCGGCCATGTTGGAGCCGGAGGACATCGAGGCCGAGTGCGCGGCCTCCGACGGCAGGCTGCCACGGCCCGAACTGTGGCCCGGAGACATCGTCGCCGACCAGTACGAGGTCCGCGGTGCGCTCGCCCACGGCGGGATGGGCTGGATCTACCTGGCGGTCGACCACAACGTGTCCGACCGCTGGGTCGTCCTCAAAGGCCTGCTCCACGCCGACCAGGCCGAGGCCCAGGAGGTCGCCGTCGCCGAGCGGGAGATCCTGGCCGAACTGTCCCACCCGTCGATCGTGCGAATCTACAACTTCATCCACGACGACTGGGCCACGTCGCCCACCCATGGCGGGTACATCGTCATGGAGTACGTCGGCGGCCCCAGCCTGCGCGACGTCCGACGAGCGGCACCCGGGCGGGTGCTGCCGGTGGAGAAGGCCATCGCCTACGTGCTCGAGGTCCTGCAGGCGCTCTCCTACCTGCACTCGGTGGGACTGGTCTACAACGACCTCAAACCCGAGAACATCATGCTCACCGAGGACCACGTCAAACTGATCGACATGGGCGCGGTGTCAGGCGTCGGGGACTACGGGCACATCTACGGCACCCCCGGTTTCCAGGCCCCGGAGATCCCCCGGACCGGGCCCACCATCGCCTCCGACCTGTACACCGTCGGTCGCACCCTCGCCTCGCTCATCGTGCGGCTCCCCGTGGTCGACGGCCGCTACGCCGACGGCATCCCCTCCCCGATGGAGGAACCGGTGTTCAGCCGGTACGACTCGCTGTACCGGTTCCTCCTGCGCTCGACGCACGAGGAACCCGACTCGCGGTTCCGCAGTGCCAACGGGATGGCCAACCAGCTCATGGGCGTCCTGCGGGAGGTACTCGCGCTGCGCACCGGGGTCCCGCACCCGGCGTTCTCCTCGGTGTTCTCACCCCAGCGATCGACCTTCGGCACGCTGTTCACCGTTGAGCCGACCGACTTCCTCGTCGACGGCCGCGCCCGCGACACGACGCTCACCGGGTCCGAACTGGTCGACGCCCTGCCGGTGCCGCTCATGGAGGCCTCCGACCCCGCCGGCCGCATTCTCGCCGCGACCTCGTACACCTCGGTCGAGCAGCGGATCGACACCCTCCTCGAACTGTATTCCGACACCGAGTCCGAGGCCCACGAGAGCGTCGGCGTGATCATGTCACTCACCCGCGCCTACCTCGAGAGCGACGATCTCGCCGCGGCCGAGGCGCTGCTGGAGGAGAACGCGTACCGGATGCCCGCCGAATGGCGGCTGGTCTGGTACGACGGCGTGACCGACCTGCTCAAGGGCGACCCCGTCGGGGCGTATCCCAAGTTCCAGAGGGTGCTCTCGGCCATGCCCGGCGAGAACGGCCCCAAGCTGGCCCTGGCCGCGACGGCGGAACTGATCCTCGACGTGTGCCCCGAGAGCGACCGGGCCCGCTGGGCACGCTCGAGCGAACACTTCTACCGCACGGTGTGGTCGGTCGACCGGTCGGTGATCAGTTCCGCGTTCGGGCTGGCGCGCCAACTGCAGCGTCGTGGCGAGGTCAAGTCCGCCATCGAGGAGCTCGACCGCGTCCCGCCCAACTCCCGGTACTCGGCGCTGGCCAACCTCACCGCGATCCTCCTGCTGTGCCAGGGCCGCCCGCTCGACGAGACCGAGGAGTCCCACCTCCGCGAGGCCGCCCGCCGTGTGACCAATCTGTCCGCCGGTGAACACCGCGCGTTCCAGATCCGGCTCACCGTGCTCACCACCGCACTCGCCTGGGTGCAGCTGCCGGGCAACGAGCCGTCCCCGTCCCCCCTCATGCGCGGCGTGCCGTTCACCGAGTTCGGGCTGCGCTCCGGCGCGGAGACCGTCCTGCGGACCCTCGCGCGGTCCACGGAGACCCGTCAGCAGCGGTTCAGGCTCGTCGACCAGGCCAACAGCATCCGT
>NZ_JAALDT010000065.1:0-1514 GCF_014144995.1 Dietzia sp. DQ11-71
CCGCGGTGGACGTCCCGCCTACCTGGGACGCGCCGCGCTGGCGGGAGTGGCTCGAGGGGCTCGCCCGCGGGTGAGCCGGGTGCCCACGCGCCTGGACGCTGTCGGCGGTGGGCATCGCCGGGGGTGGGCGCTGTCGGGGGCGAAACGTCGCGGTCGTATGCGCCGATGTTCCCACCGACCCCAGTACTGTTGCGGGGAAGTAACGTCACGGGCCGCGTGAGCACGGCCCGATCCCGAACCGCACACCGACGAGGAGCTACATCCGTATGGCGGATTCCAACGAGACCGTGACCATCGCGACCAGCGGGGGCGCCACCGGCACCACCCTGCTGGGTATCGGCGCGTACCGCCCCGGGCGCGTCGTCAGCAACGAGGAGATCTGCGAGACGATCGACTCGACCAGTGAGTGGATCTACGAGCGGTCCGGGATCCTCAACCGCCGTTTCGCGAGCGCCGACGAGTCGATCGTCATGATGTCGACCGAGGCGGCCCGGAAGGCCGTGGCCTCCGCAGGGATCGACCCCGAGCTCGTCGACGCGGTCATCCTGTGCACGTCGACCAACTGGACGCAGGTGCCCCACGCCGCGCCCCAGGTGGCCACGAACCTCGGACGCAACGGCATCGCCGCGTTCGACCTCACCGCCGGCTGTGCCGGGTTCGGGTACGGCCTGGCGGTCGCGACGAACATGATCCGTGGCGGCGCCTCCCGGTACGTCGTGGTGATCGGTGTGGAGAAGATGAGCGACGGCATCGACTTCACCGACCGCAACACGGCGTTCATCTTCGGCGACGGCGCCGGTGCCGCGGTGGTGGGCCCCTCCGAAACCAACGACATCAGCCCGGTGGTGTGGGGTTCCGACGGCGAGCAGGGCAGCGCCATCAGCCAGACCAAGGACTTCAAGGCCTACATCGACGAGGTCGACTCCGGCGCCGAGGACGTACTGCAGCCCTACCTGACCATGGACGGGTCCAAGGTGTTCCGCTGGGCCGCGGTGCAGGTCTCGAAGGTGTGCGCCGAGACGCTGGAGACGGCGGGCGTGACCGCGGAGCAGATCCAGGCATTCGTCCCGCACCAGGCCAACGGCCGTATCAACTCGGCGATGGCCAAGCACCTCGGTCTGCCCGACACCGTGGCGATCGCGAACGACATCGAGCAGACCGGCAATACCTCGGCCGCCTCGATCCCGCTGGCCATGGAGACCATGCTGCGCGAGGGCCAGTCCAAGCAGGGAGACGTCGCACTGTGCATCGGGTTCGGCGCCGGCCTCTCCTACGCCGGCCAGGTCGTCCGACTCCCCGCGGCCCCGCCCGTCGACTGACGGGCCGGGCGTCCCTCCCGGGGCCTCCCGAGGCCTCCCCGCGTGCCCCGGAAGGCCTCGGGAGGGACGCCAACTAGACATGTGTTGATGAGACAGTGATCCCATGCACACGTCTCCTCCCCGCCGCGCCGCGAGCCGCCTGGTCGCCGGTGCCGTCGCGGCCACCGCCGCCCTGCTGTCCCCGCTGCTGGCGGC
>NZ_JAALDT010000066.1:0-10123 GCF_014144995.1 Dietzia sp. DQ11-71
GAGCCGCGGGGTGGAGCAGGCCGCGGGGTGGAGCAGGCCGCGGCGGGGTCAGGCGCGGCGGGTCAGCGGGGGCGGTCCGGCTGGACCCGGAGGGCGTGCAGCGACGTGGCCAACCCGTCGTACTGCGCCACCAACTGCACCAGCCCCACCAGTTCGGACGAGCCGAGGTGCGACGAGAGCCCGGCCCACGTGTCGGCGGAGATGTCCTTGGTCAGCACCAGCTCGTCGACTGCGGTCAACAGCACACGCAGCCGGTTCGGCCACCCGGCGGTGGCGGGGTCGGCTGTCGTGCGGGTGATCTCGTCGTCGTCGAGACCCACGCCCGCGCCGATCCGCTCGTGGTGGGCCCGCTCGTACGCGCTGCCCCGCAGGTGCGCGACGCGCAGGATGACCAGCTCGGTGGTGCGGCGGTCCAGCACGCCGAACGGCATCATCATCCCGGAGTAGGCGAGCCACGCGGGGAAGAGCCGGCGGGCGTGGCCGAGGGTGGCGAAGAGGTTCACGTCGCGCGAGCCGGTGACGCGTGCACCGAGCCGGTTGACGGCCCAGCCGAACGGGCCGAGCTCCCGGAAGCCGCCGGGCCGGATGCGGGGGACCTGCGCGGCGGTGCCGTCGTGGCTGTCGCTGCTCTCGTGGGGCTGGCTCATGGCAGTCAGGGTAGGCCAGCGGTCCCGCCGGGGGCGGACGGTTGGTCGAGGAGATACGGCGAGAGCGAGGACCGGTGGGCGTCCACCCGCAGCGCGTGGTTGAGCGGCGGGAAGGCCCGCTGCGGGCACGCGGGGCGGTCGCACATGCGGCAGCCGGAGCCGATCTTGGTGGCGGCGTCGACGTCGTCGAGGTCGAGGCCCTGCGCGTACACGGTCCGGTGGGCGTGGCGGGCCTCGCAGCCCAGGCCGATGGCGAACGTCTTGCGCGGCTGGCCGAAACGCATCGGACGGGTGGTGACGGTGCGCGAGACCCACAGGTGAAGGCGGCCGTCGGGCATCTGCGCGACCTGCCGCATGATCTTGCCGGGGAACGAGAACGACTCGTAGATGTTCCACAGCGGGCACGTGCCACCGGAGGTCGTGAAGTGGAACCCGGTCGCGGACTGACGCTTGGACATGTTGCCGGCGCGGTCGACGCGCACGAAGCTGAACGGCACCCCGGCCGCGCCCGGTCGCTGCAGGGTCGACAGGCGGTGACACACCGTCTCGTAGCCGGTGGCGTGGAAGGCCATGAGCCGCTCCACGTCGTAGCGGAAGTCCTCGGCGGTGTCGAGGAAGCGCTGGTAGGGCATGAGCACGGCGGCGGCGAAGTAGCTGGCCAGGCCGCGCAGCGCGAGCGCGACGGCGGCGGGGGAGCTGAACGAACCCTCCTCGACGAGGCTGTCGAGCAGGTCGCGGTGCTCGAGGAAGGCCAGCTCGGAGGCCACGCGGAACGCCTGCTGGCCGGGCGTGAGGTGGGCGGACAGGTCGAGACGGCGGTCCTCGGTGGAATAGCGGTGCCACAGCCCGTCGGGTAGGTCGACGCGGCGGGCGATGCGGACCCCGTGGGCCTCGGCCAGGCGGTGTTCGAGCTCGGCGCGGACGTCGCCGCGGTTGAGCCGGATGCGGGTGGTGAGGTCCTCGGCGGCGGTGTCGAGGGAGTCGATGTAGTTCTGCCGTTGGTAGAAGTAGTCCCGCACCTCCTCGTGCGGCATGGACAGCACCGAGCGGTCGACCGAGGTGTCCGGGACGTTGCGGGTTTCGGTCAGCGCGGCGAGCAGGTCCGCGGAGTTGCGGTAGCGCTGGTGCAGGAGCATGAAGGCACGGGCGAGCGCGGGGTGCGCGCGGACGAGGTCGACCACCTCGGCGGCCGGGACCTCGGCGGAGAGCTGCGTGTCGGTGAGCGCCTCGGTGACCGCCGCGATGAGCCGGGTGTCCGAGTCCGAGGCGAAGAACGCGGAGTCCACGCCGTAGACCTCGGAGATCTTCACCAGGACCCGGGAGGTGACGGGGCGGGCGTCCTTCTCGAGTTGGTTGAGGTACGACGACGACAAGCCGAGCGACTGGGCGAAGGCGGCCTGGGTCAGGCCGTTCTCCTCGCGCAGTCGGCGGAGTCGCGATCCCATATGTGAGGCCGTCATCGGCTTTCCCTCCGAGGTCCGTGGCGAGCCCCACAATCTTCGCAAACTTTGCAAAGAAGGCAAAGAAACTCGCCACATTCGCACTTGTCGCAGGTAGACGCGCTGCCTGCCATGTGGCATTGTGTCTCCCGTAAGGGGCCGTAACTCGCAAGAGTGCGAATCCGGACCCGCCCCCGAGACAGAAAAGAGTCGCGATGTCGAACATCGGCAAGGCACGTACCGCTGAAGAGATCCAGCAGGACTGGGACACCAACCCCCGCTGGAAGGGCATCACCCGCAACTACACGGCCGAGCAGGTCGCGGAGCTGCAGGGCACCGTCGTCGAGGAGCACACCCTCGCCCGTCGTGGTGCGGAGATCCTCTGGGACAAGGTCAACAACAAGGACTTCGTCAACTCCCTCGGCGCCCTGACGGGTAACCAGGCCGTCCAGCAGATCCGTGCCGGCCTCGAGGCCGTGTACCTCTCCGGCTGGCAGGTCGCCGGCGACGCCAACCTCTCGGGCCACACCTACCCGGACCAGTCGCTGTACCCGGCCAACTCGGTCCCGACCGTCGTCCGCCGCATCAACAACGCACTGCTGCGTGCCGACGAGATCGCCCGCATCGAGGGCGACACCTCGGTCGAGAACTGGCTCGCCCCGATCGTGGCCGACGCCGAGGCCGGCTTCGGTGGCGCCCTGAACGCCTACGAGCTGCAGAAGGCCATGATCAACGCCGGTGCGGCCGGTGTGCACTGGGAGGACCAGCTCGCGTCGGAGAAGAAGTGCGGCCACCTCGGTGGCAAGGTGCTGATCCCGACCAACCAGCACATCCGCACCCTGACCTCGGCCCGCCTCGCCTCGGATGTGGCCAACGTGCCGTCCGTGATCATCGCGCGCACCGACGCCGAGGCCGCGACCCTCATCACCTCCGACGTGGACGAGCGTGACCGCCCGTTCATCACCGGTGAGCGCACCGCCGAGGGCTTCTACCACGTCAAGAACGGCATCGAGCCGTGCATCGAGCGTGCGAAGGCCTACGCCCCGTTCGCCGACATGATCTGGATGGAGACCGGCACCCCGGATCTCGAGTACGCCAAGAAGTTCGCCGAGGGCGTCAAGGCCGAGTTCCCGGACCAGCTGCTGGCCTACAACTGCTCGCCCTCCTTCAACTGGAAGGCGAACCTGGACGACGAGACCATCGCCAAGTTCCAGAAGGAGCTCGGCGCGATGGGCTTCAAGTTCCAGTTCATCACCCTGGCCGGTTTCCACTCGCTCAACTACGGCATGTTCGACCTGGCCCACGGCTACGCCCGCAACCAGATGACCGCGTTCGTCGAGCTGCAGCAGCGCGAGTTCAAGGCCGCCGAGGAGCGTGGCTTCACCGCCGTCAAGCACCAGCGCGAGGTCGGCGCCGGTTACTTCGACCGCATCGCCACCACGGTCGACCCCAACACGTCCACCGCGGCGCTGAAGGGCTCCACCGAGGAGGGTCAGTTCCACTGACCACCGGTCGACCCCACACGGTCGACGCGGTAACAGCGTGAACACACCGGGGGCCGCGGCCGTCTCGACGAGGCGGCCCGGCCCCCGGTGGTGTCTCCACCCTCAAGTTCCCTCCTCCCGAAGGACCCTGGACAGATGAACAGCTCCCGCGACGGCGCCGACCCGGGGCGGATCACCCGCGTCGGCGTGGTGGGCGCCGGACAGATGGGCGCCGGCATCGCCGAGGTGTGCGCCCGCGCGCATCTCGACGTCCTCGTCTGGGAGTCCACCCGGGAGCTGACCACCAGCGGCCGCGCCCGCGTCCTCGACTCTCTGGACAAGGGAGTGTCCTCCGGCAAGATCACCGCCCGCGAGCGTGAGCAGGCCGCCCTGCGGTTGCGTTTCACCACCGACCTCGGCGACTTCGTCGATCGGCAGCTGGTCATCGAGGCGATCGTCGAGGACACCGACGCCAAGACCGCCGTGTTCCGCGAACTCGACGCGGTCGTCACCGACCCCGACGCCGTCCTGGCCTCCAACACCTCGTCGATCCCCATCATGAAGCTCGGCACGTGTACCGCCCGGCCCGAGCGCGTGATCGGTATGCACTTCTTCAACCCGGTTCCCGTGCTTCCGCTCGTCGAGCTGGTGAGCACGCTCGAGACCGGGGCCGCGGCCCGCGACCGGGCACAGGCGTTCGCCGAGCAGGTCCTGGGCAAACAGGTCGTCCACTCCGCCGACCGCGCCGGGGCCGTGGTCAACGCCCTGCTCGTGCCATACCTGCTCTCCGCCATCCGGATGGCCGAGTCCGGGTTCGCCACCCCGGAGGACATCGACAAGGCCATGGTCCTGGGCTGCGCCCACCCCATGGGGCCGCTCACCCTGGCAGACCTCGTCGGTCTGGACACCATCAAGGCGATCGCCGACTCGATGTACACCGAGTTCGCCGAGCCGCTGTACTCGCCGCCGCCGCTGTTGTTGCGGATGGTCGAGGCGGGCAGGCTCGGCAAGAAGAGCGGCCAAGGTTTCTACCGCTATGACGCGCCGCGGGCGATGGCACGCGCCGCGCGCTGAGATCATGTCGTCGTCGTCGTCGTCGTCGTCGTCGTCACAGTCACCGCCGCCGCCGTCGTCACAGCCACCGTCGTCGCCCACGCCGCCGCACCTCGAACCCACCCGCGCCTCGTCCGTCCTCGGGTACCCGCGCATCGGTCCGCGTCGCGAGCTCAAACGCGCGCTCGAGCGCTACTGGCACGGTGACGGTACCCGGGCCGAGCTGCTCGCCACCGGCCGCAGACTCCGCGACGCCACGTGGCACGACCTGCGCGCCACGGGCATCACGCAGATCCCCGGCAACACCTTCTCCTTCTACGACCACATCCTCGACGACGCCCTGCTCATGGGCGCGGTCCCCGCGCGGTTCCGCGAGCTCGTCCGCGACCTCGGCCCCGTCGACACCGTCTTCGCGCTCGCCCGCGGCCGCGCCGACGTCCCGCCGCTCGAACTGGTCCCGCTGCAGGGCACCTCCTACCTGTACCGCCAGCCGGAGTTCGACGAGTCCTCCGAGCTGGGGCTGCGGCCGGACGAGCTGCTCGCGGAGGTGGCGCGGGCGCGGGAGCAGGGGTTCGAGATCAGGCCCGTCGTCACCGGCCCGGTCTCGCTGCTGCTGCTGAGCAAGGCGGCGCCCGGCGCCGCGCCGGGATTCGCGCCGATCGACCTGCTCGCCCGCCTGCTCACGGAGTACGAGGCGCTGCTGGGCGTCCTGGCCGGAGCCGGCGTGACGTGCGTGCAGTTCGACGAGCCGTGCATGACGATGGAGCGCACGCCTGACGAGATCACGGAGTTGCGCCGTGCCTACGACCGGCTGGCGGCTGTGGTGACGCGGCCGCGCATCCTGGTGACGGGGCAGTACGGCGACCCGGGGGAGGCGCTGTCGGCGCTGGCGGCCACCGGCATCGAGGCGATCGGCCTGGACCTCGTGTACGGGCGGCGGTCGGCGGCGGACCTCGCGGCCGTGCCGGGGCTGCGCGGCAAGCGTCTCTACGCCGGTGTCGTGGACGGCCAGAACGTGTGGCGCACCGACAAGTTCGCCACCCTGGACTACCTGCGTGACCTGCGGGCCGTCTTCCCGGACGTGGTGGTGTCGACCTCGTGCACGCTGCTGCACGTGCCGTACGACGTGAACGCCGAGCCCGACCTGCCCGCCGAGCTCGCGGACTCGCTGGCGTTCGCCGAGCAGAAGGTCGCCGAGGTGGTCTCGCTCGCGCACGCCCTGGTCGACGGCCCCACACCGCGCTGGCGCCGGTTGCCGGTACTGCCCAGCGCGCGCCGCGACGACGTGCGGGCGAGGACCGCCCGGGTCGACGACGACGACAAGGTCCGCGTCCCCTACGCCGAGCGGGCTGCCCGGCAGGCCGACCGGCTCGGACTGCCCACGCTGCCGACGGCGACGCTGGGCTCGTTCCCGCAGACGCGGGAGATCCGGCGTGCCCGCAGGGACCTGGCGGACGGGCGGATCGACTACGACAGGTACTGCGACTACCTGCGCGCCGAGATCGCCTCGGTGATCCGGCTGCAGGAGGACATCGGGCTGGACGTGCTGGTGCATGGCGAGGTCGAGCGCAACGACATGGTGCAGTACTTCGCCGAACTGCTCGACGGGTTCGCCGCCACCCGCAGCGGCTGGGTGCAGTCCTACGGCTCGCGCTGTGTGCGGCCGCCGATCCTGTACGGCGACGTGGCCCGACCCGCGCCGATGACCGTGGAGTGGACCGGGTACGCGCAGTCGCTGACCGACCGGCCGGTGAAGGGGATGGTCACCGGCCCGGTGACGATGCTCGCGCGGTCCTTCTGCCGCACGGACCTGGCACTGCCCGAGGTCGCCACGCAGCTCGCGCTGGTGGTGCGCGACGAGGTGGCGGACCTGGAGGCGGCGGGGACGGCGATCATCCAGATCGACGAACCCGCCATCCGGGAACTCCTGCCGCGCCGCGGCGCGGACCGACGCGCGTACCTCGACTGGGCGGTGGGCACCTTCCGCCTGGCCTCGGCCGGGACGCGACCGGACACCCAGATCCACACGCACCTCACCTACTCGTCTTTGCGGGAGATGAGGGCGGCGATCGAGGGACTCGACGCCGACGTCACCGCGATCGTCGCGACGCGGTCGATCGAGTGGGTACTGGAGGCCCTGGAGGATCACACCCTGACCCGTCAGGTCGCGCCCGGGGTGTACGAGTCACGGTCGGGGTTCGTCCCGGACATCGACCTGCTGCACTCGAGGCTGCTCCGGGCGGTGGACGCGGTGGGGGTGGACCGCGTGTGGGCGGTGCCGGACGGGGGGCTCAAGAGCCGTTACACCTGGCAGTTGGAGCCGAGCCTGCGCAATCTTGTCGCCGCCGCGCGGCGGATCCGACGGGCGGTTGCCCCGGATCCCCGGGGTTCCAATAAGATCGGACACTGAAGCAAGTCTCGGGTCACGGGCCCGGGATCGGTAGTTGAGAGAAGAGGACGACATCATGGCCGGTCAGACGCTCGAGCACACTGGTGCCGCCATCGTCGAGGAGTACTACCCGCCGTACGCGACGGAGGTCGCCCCCACGTACCCGCTGTACTCGACCTCGATCTACGTGGGGTCTGTCATCCTCCTGCTGAGCATGAGCATGCTGGGCCTGCCCATCACCGCCATCGGGTACTACACGGAGAACGCCGGGGTCTCGCTGGGGCTGGTCATCGCGGCCGTCGTGGCGACCACCGCCGTCTTCCTCCTCGGGCTGTTCATCTGCATGTACGGCTTCCGTAAGCACGGCCGCGAGGACGCACACTGACGGTCGACCCGGTCGTGGGTGCCGGCGCGCCCGCTCTCAGGGCGGGCGACCCGGCGACCGACGCCGAGCGGAGGTCAGCCCTCCGTCGTATGAAGATGGTCGCGACGGGGTTCCTCGTCGTGGCCGGACTGGTCTATCTGGTCGCGGAGTACGCGCTACACAACGGCGCCGACCCCTGGGTGGGTTACGTCCGCGCCGCCGCCGAGGCGGGGATGGTCGGCGGGCTGGCCGACTGGTTCGCCGTCACCGCCCTGTTCAAGCACCCGCTGGGGATCCCCATCCCGCACACCGCGCTCATCCGCAAGAAGAAGGACCAGCTGGGCACCTCCCTCGGCGGGTTCGTGGGGGAGAACTTCCTCGACCCCGAGATGGTGAGCGAGAAGGTCCGCGGCGCCCGCATCCCCGAACGCGCCGGTGAGTGGCTGGCCGAGGACGACCACCGCGCGATGGCCTCGGACCAGGCCGCCAAGGCCATCCGTGCCGTTCTGGCCGTGCTCCGCGACGACGACGCCGTCGCGATCATCGAACGCACCATCGTCGCCCGCATCGCCGAGCCGGAATGGGGGCCGCCGGCCGGTCGGATCCTCGCCGAGCTCCTCGATGAGGGACGCCATCTGCCGCTGATGGACCTCATGGCCGACCGCGCCCACGGCTGGGTGGAGGCCAACCCCGAGACCATCGACCGCTGGGTCCGCGAGAAGGCCCCCACGTGGGCGCCCCAGTTCGTCAACGAACTGCTCTCCGAGCGTGCCTACCGCGAGCTGCGCGAGTGGACCTGGCAGATCAAGGTCGACAAGCAGCATCCCGTGCGGGTGGCGCTGATCGGGTTCGTCGAGGACTTCGCCCGTGACCTCCAGCACGACCCGTCCACCATGGCCAAGCTCGAGACGTTCAAGCACGAGGTCATGGGCCGCGACGAGGTGCGCCGCGCCGCCGGATCGGCGTGGGCGGCCGCCAAGCGCATGATCGTCGAGGCCACCGAGGACTCGTCGTCCACGCTGCGGGTGAAGATCGACGATCTCCTGGGCCGTCTGGCCGACATGCTCGTCGGGGACGGGAAGATGCGGGCGCGCCTCGACGACTACATGACCCGCACCGCTCGCTACGTCGCGGAGAACTACGCCGGCGAGGTCACCTCGATCATCTCCGAGACCGTCGAACGGTGGGACGCCGACGAGGCCTCCGACAAGATCGAGTTGCTCGCGGGCAAGGACCTGCAGTTCATCCGCATCAACGGCACGGTCGTGGGGGCCCTGGCGGGGCTCGTCATCCACACCACCACCGAGCTCATCTTCTGATCCCGGCCCAGGTCTGATCCCGACGGGCCGGTGTGACCCATCGCACCGCATCGCCGTACACATAGCGCTTGCTGTAGCAAGCACCCGTTGCTAGCGTTGGGGTCAGGCGATGAGAGACGGACGCCGGAGGGAGGTGACTCCATGGCCGCACAGAGTGGACACACACACGACGAGGCTGCGGAGAGCACCGGAGCACAGGTCGATGAACCGACCGCCGCAACCCTCGCGCGTCGCAACAAGCCGACGGGTGAGGTGCCGCGTCACAGCGACCTCACCTCGCACGGTGAGGACGACAAGCGTTCGTCCGAGTCGCAGGACATCGGGTCGTTCATCCGCGCCCAGCGGGAGGCCGCCGAGGTGTCCATCCGGCAGCTCGCGGAGCGTGCCGGCGTCTCCAACCCGTATCTGAGCCAGATCGAACGCGGGCTCCGCAAGCCGTCCGCCGAGGTCCTGGGTCAGATCGCCCGAGGTCTGAGGTTGTCCGCCGAGGTGCTCTACGCCCGCGCGGGGATCCTCGAACTCAAGCAGGGGAGTCCGGTGAGGGATGCGATCCTCACCGCCCCGGACCTCACAGAGCGACAGAGGGAGGTGCTCGTGGAGATCTACGAGTCGTTCCGAGCGAACAACGCAACGGCAGCCGCCCAGGTCGTCAACGTTCCCTGAGGGAACTCCGGACGACGGCCCGCAGGGCCACGTGACACCGCACAAGAGAACACCCGCACGACACCACCGAGGAGTCAAAATGGCCGACAAGAAGCCCACTTCCAAGAAGACCGCCGCCGAGGCCGCCGAGCAGAAGGCCAAGGGCGAGGCCGTCAAGGAGCAGGCCCTGGAGGGCCCGCTCGGTCAGGCCATCGCCGCCGTGCGCACCCCGGTCTACGCCTACGTCGGGGTCAACGACCTCGCCATCCAGGCCGTCTCCGGCATGGTCGCGGACCTGCGCCGTCGCGCCGAGGAGGCCGTCACCGAAGCGCAGACCAAGGTCACCGAGCGCGTGGCCGAGGCGCAGAACCGCATCAACGAGCGCGTGGCCGGGGCGCAGACCCGCGTCACCGAGGTCCAGCACCGCGTGAACGAGGTCCCCGAGCGCGTCCAGGCCCTGCCGGCCGAGGTCGAGGAGCTCGTCACCCGGTTCCGCCCGGAGGAGCTGCGCAAGGTCGCCGACGCGTACGTCCAGGTCGCGGCCGGGATCTACGGTGGCCTCGCCGCCCGCGGTGAGGACGTCGTGAGCCGGCTCCGCGAGGAGAACCCGCAGCTCGAGGCCGGCCTGGCCCGAGTCAACGAGCAGGTGGCCCGCGCCGCCGGCGCCGTCGAGGAGCAGGTCGAACTGGGCGAGGACGCCCTCGGCACCGTCGCCCGCCAGACCCGCACGATCGGTGTGAAGGCGGCTGGCCGCGTCTCCAAGAGCGCCCGCCAGGCGGCCGAGAC
>NZ_JAALDT010000067.1:0-10191 GCF_014144995.1 Dietzia sp. DQ11-71
CGGCGATCCGGAAGTCGAACGCCACCCGGGCCACGCCGGGCGGCTCAGCCCGCCAACGCCGCAGAGCGCACGGCCCAGTAGGCGGCGCCGACGACTGCGCCGATCACCATGGCCGGGCCGAAGGCAATGCCGCTCTTGGCCCCCACCCGACCCGCGGCCAGCAGCACGAGCGCGACGACGGCGTTGATGACGAACGCCGCCAACGTCCCGGCGAGCACGGCGGGCCAGCCCAGCCAGCCGAGGAATGCCCCGAGCACGCCGGAGAGTTTGACGTCCCCTAGGCCCAGGCCGGACGGGTTGATGAGCGCGAGCACGAAGTAGAACGCGAGCAGCGCGGCCGCCGCGGCGGCGGCCCGACCGAGCGAACCCCAGACATCGAACATCGCGGCCGTCACCGCCAGTCCGCCGAACACCACGGGGTACAGGGGCAGGACGATCTTGTCGGGCAGTCGGAAGACCGCGAGGTCGATAGCGATCAGGAGCGCGCACCCCACGGCGAGCGCGGCGAACGTCACCAGGTCGGCCCAGCCCAGAGCCAGGTACGCGGCGCCGAACCCGCCGGCCGCCGCCAGCACCACATGCAGGCCACTGCGCAACCACCGGGAATCGGACTCGGCGAGGGAGCGCATCCATCGCCCGAGCGCCGCCGCCGCCAGACCGGATACGACGGCCGAGGTCACGGCGATCACGAAGAGCATGTCAGGAGAACGCCTCCATCATGTTGATCGCGGTGGGTCCGAGCAGCACGATAAACAGTACGGGCAGGATGCACGTCAGGAGCGGGAAGATCACCTTGACGGGCACCTGCTGGGCCTTCTCCTCCGCGCGCTGGCGGCGCTTGAGCCGCATCTCGGCGGCCTGGGTGCGCAGGACGTCGGCCACGGAGATGCCGTAGGCGTCGGCCTGGATTATCGCGCGGACGAAGCGACGCAGGTCGGGCACATCGGTCCGCAGGGCAAGCGACTCGTAGGCAGTGCGGCGTAACTGGCCCACCTGGATCTCCTGCAGGGTGCGGATGAGCTCCTGCGCCAGCGGGCCGGTGCCGTTGCGGCCGGCGCGGGCCATGGCGGCGTCGAAGCCGAGGCCGGCTTCGACCGCGATGGTCATCTGGTCGAGGGTGTCGGCCAGTTCGAGCTGGATCTCGTCGTTGCGCTCCTGGCTGCGGCTGCTCAGGAGCAGCTCGGGCAGGAAGTAGCAGACCGCCGCCGTGCCCAGGACAAGGAGCAGAAGGAGCGGCTCCGGTCTGGCGCGGAACAGCATGAGGCCCAGCAGGATCACGATGAGCGGCAGGACGATCTTGGCTACCACTAGCCGCTGGAGTGACCAGCCCGTGGGTCGGCCGGCGCGGATGGTCAGCCTCTCGAGCCTGCGGATGGTGCCTGCCGGCGTGAGTCGGCGGGCGAACTCGTACAGGCGACTGCGGGAGTCGTCGTCGTCGACCCCGGTGAGGTCAACGGGCGCGGCGGCGTATCCCTCGTCGATCCCCCGGCGAAGGTTGGCGACGGTGCGCGCGCGGACGGTGTCACGGCCGGCGAATACCGCGAAGGCAATCATGAACATCGACGCGGTGAGGACGAACACGGCCACCGCGGCGGGCAGTGAACTCACGCGGGGCTCCTTTCGCGGGTCGAGGGGGGAGGGGAGGAAGGGCGACCCTGAGGGAGGGGGTCGGCCCCGTCAGAACTTGATGCGGACGACCTTGCTCAACCAGATGCCGCCGATGGTCAGCATCACGACGCCGGCCGCGATCATCCCCCAACCGAGCGGACTCTGAGTGAGGACGCCGATGTAAGCCGGGTTGGAGATGAAGAGGAATCCGCCGATACCGAACGGCAGCGCCATGAGGACGTAGGCGGACAGTTTGCCCTCGGCGGCGAGCGCCGCGACCTGCCGGCGGATCTGGTTGCGCTCGCGGATGGTGTGGCCCACGGCGTCGAGGACCTCAGCGAGGTTGCCGCCGACCTCCCGGTTGATCGCGATGGCCTGGGTGACCCACACGAAGTCCTGGCTGCCCATGCGCGCTGCGGTCTCTTCGAGGGCGGGGCCGAGGTCGCGGCCGACGCGGGTCTCGTTGATGATCCGCGCGAACTCCTCGGAGGTGGGCTGTTCGGCTTCGCGCGCGACGGACGCCAGCGCCTGCAGCATGGAGTGTCCGGCGCGCAGGCTGCTGGACATGAGCTGCAGGGAGTCGTCGAGTTGGTCGGCGAACTTGGCGCGACGGCGGGCGGCGAGGATCTGGAGCAGGGCGTAGGCGCCTGCGGGGGCGAGGAGTGCCAGGAACGCGCCCATCAGCGGACCGACGAGGATGAGGCCGAGGGCGAACGCGACGATCGAGGCGACGACGACGAGGAAGACGTAGTCCTGGAGCCCCATGCGGACTCCGGCGCGTTCGAGCTGGCCGGCTCCGGTGGTCCCGCGGCGGCGCAGGAGGGAATCGATTGCCTCGGTGGCGGCGGTGGCCGCGCGGCTGATCGGTCCGGGTCCTTCGGCCATGCCGGGCCGTCGGCGTTCCCGGGGAATCCGCCCCGGCGCGGGAGAGAGGATGAGGTAGCCGCCCGTGAGCAGCGCGAGCGTGAGGGCGGCGATCGCGAACCCCGCGGGGGACAGCAGCGTCTGGCTCATCGGATGGATCCGGGGTTCTCGGTGGTCGCGCCGAACACCCGTGGGGACAGGGTGATGCCGAGTTCGTTGAACCGGTCGGTGAAGCGAGGCCGGACGCCGGTGGCCTGGGGCTTGCCGAGGAACTTGCCGTCGGGGCCGAGGCCGGCGGAGTAGTCGAAGAGGAAGGCGTCCTGCAGGGTGACGGTCTGGCCTTCCATCCCCTGGACCTCGGTCACGGCCGTGACGCGGCGGGTGCCGTCGCGGAGCCGGGTGAGCTGGATGATCACGTCGACAGCTGAGGCGATCTGCTCGCGGATGGCCCGCAGTGGCAGGTCCATGCCGGCCATGAGGACGAGGGTCTCCAGTCGGGCGATGGCGTCACGTGGCGAATTGGAGTGGACGGTGGAGAGTGACCCGTCGTGGCCGGTGTTCATGGCCTGGAGCATGTCGAGGGTCTCTCCGCCACGGACCTCGCCCACGACGATGCGGTCGGGCCGCATACGTAGGGAGTTGCGCACCAACTCGCGAATGGTGATCTCGCCGCGGCCTTCGATGTTGGCCGGGCGGGACTCGAGACGGACCACGTGATCCTGCTGGAGCTGCAGCTCCACGGCGTCCTCGATGGTGACGATTCGCTCGCCCTCCGGGATGTAGGAGGACAGGACGTTGAGCAGGGTGGTCTTGCCGGAGCCGGTGCCTCCGGAGACGATGATGTTGAGCCGCGCCTCCACGCAGGCCTGCAGCAGCTCGGACATCTCCGGGGTGAGGGTGCCGAACCGGACGAGGTCGTGCACCTTGAACGGGTCCTTGGAGAACTTCCGGATGGTCAGCGAGGAGCCGTTGACGGCCAGTGGCGGGATGACGGCGTTGACGCGCGAGCCGTCGGCGAGTCGGGCGTCGACCAGCGGGGAGGATTCGTCGACGCGGCGGCCGATGCGGGAGACGATCCGCTCGATGACCTGACGGAGGTGTTCCTCCGAGGCGAACCTGGAGGGATGGCGGGTGAGCTGGCCTGCGCGTTCGACGAAGATCATGTCGGGTCCGTTGACCATGATCTCGGTGATCTCCGGGTCGTCGAGCATCTTCTCGAGCGGGCCGTGACCCAGCACGTCGGCCTGCACGTCGGTGATGAGGCGCACGCGCTGGTCGCTGGTGAGTGGGACGGTCTCGTCTTCGACGACCTTGTTGAGCTCGCTCCGCACCATGGCGTGGAGCTGCTCCTCGGTGAGCGAGGGGTTGTTCAGGCGGGCGCCGATGCGCTCGAACAGGGCGCTGGCCGCGCGCTCCTTGAGGGCGACCAGTGGATCGACAGTGGGATCGTCGGCGGGTGCGCTCCCCGTGGTCTTGGTAGACGGAGTGCTGGTGGCAGTGGCCGGCTTCGTCGTCGTCCCCGTCGGGGCGACCACAGCCGGTGTGGAGGGTGGCGCGGCGGGGGCCGACGATGCGGCGTCGGACGCGGGCGCGTCGGTGCCGGTGGCTCCCGGGGCGATGCGGGCCGCGCGGAGGCGTTCGGACAGGCTCATGCCTTCACCCGCTTCCGGCGGAGTCGGTGTCGACCGCCCTCTGCGGTCAGTACGGCGGCCGCGGTGGGGCGCATGGGGGCCGGGGTGAACCGGTCGACCAGCTTGCGCAGTTGCTTGGCCATCGCGTCGCGGCCGTCGCTCTGCAGCAGGGGGACTCCCTGGTTGACCGACACGGGGACTGCCTTGCTGCGGGGGAGGACCAGGTCGACGTCGGTGCCGATGGTGGCCTCGACGTCGGCTTTGGTGAGCCCGCTGCGGGGGTGGGCGAAGTTCACCACGACGTGCCGCTTCTCGAGGTTCAGTCCCAGGTCGCGAAGGATGTTCAGTTCCTTGCGAAGACCGCGTACCCCGGGCACGTCGAGGCTGGTCAGCGTGACCAGTTCGTCGGCCTGGTCGATTGCGGCGAGGGCGTGGTCGTCGAGCCCGGGGGCGGTGTCCACCACGACGTACCGGAACTCCGAGGCAAGGGTCTGCAGGAGCTGGGCCACGTCGGCGGCGGTGATGTCGTCGGCGTCGGCGGGCGAGGTCGGCCCGCACACGGCGTAGAGACCGGTCTGGTGCTGGGTGAGGAAGGTCTTGAGCACCATGGAGTCCTGGACGGCCGGGCCGCGGACCACGTCGAGGAGGGTGTGCTCGGGGTCCAGGTTGAGGGCGCTGGCCACGTCGCCGAACTGGACGTCGAGATCGACGATCACAGTCGAGAGCGGGGCTGTCCGGGCGAGGCCCACCGCGAGGTTGGTGGCGACGGTCGTCTTACCGACTCCACCCTTGGGCGAGACGACGCTGATGACGCGGCCCCGCGTGCTGGCGCTGCCGTTCATGGCGGGGTCGCCCGGCCCATGAGGTGCGGTCGAGGCGGCGACCTGGGCGGCCCGGCCGAGCACAGCGGCGAGCTCGCCGACCTCGGCGTCGGGATGCACCACGTCGCACGCGCCGGACCGGAGGGCGGCCAGAGCGAAGGCGTCGGGATGTTCGCTCACCAGCACCACGGCCATACCGGGGCACTCGGAGGCGAGGCGGGACGAGAGCTGCAGAGCCTCGTTACGGCCGGCGGCGACGTCGATCACGACGACCTGGGGGATGGCGACACCAGGTCCTAGCTGCTGGAACAGCTGCGACGGACCGGTTGGCAGGGGGCTTCCGGCGATCACCGAGATCGGCTCGCCGGTGGCGGTGGCGACCCTCCCGCGAAGGTCGGCGGAATCGGTGGCGATCAGTACGCGGCTCATCAGTAGAAGTCCCTCGAATCGACCTTGTCGGTGCCGTCCTGCGGAACGGTGGAATCCTCAAGGGATAGCCAGATGCTCCCGTGCTCGGCCGAGAACACGACGGATTGGGCCTGGTCAGTGGTGAGCGCCATCGTGATCATGGCGCCACCCTCTGGCACCGGAGCCGCGTCGGGGTTCTCGACTCCCTCGTTTGGTTGAGTCGCACCGAGCCCGCCCTGGACGCGGGTGACGAGGATCTTCCGCAGGACCAGGTGGGTAGATCCGTCGCCGAGGGTGACGAACACGCCGACCGTGTCCCCGGGAGTGACGGTGCCGCCGACGACTCGCGGTGCCTCGAGGGGGATGGTCACCTGGTGGTAGCCCTCCGGGACCGGGATGCCTCCGAACCGCTCCAGCGACTGCCGGGTAACGAATCGGGCGCCAAGGACCTGCTCGCCGGGCTGCAGGTCGGTCGCGGCAACTCGGCCGGCCACCTCTGCGAGAGACCGGACGGCATCGGGCCCGACTGCAGCCTTGGGCAGGCGCTGGGTCGTCACCGACGCGGCGACTTCTTCAGCAGGTGTCCCCTGGGCGATGGGTGCGGACACGACAAGCACCTCGATCGGGTCCATGTTCGCCATCGCGCGACTGTCGGCATTGTTGACGTAGCTGACGAGCAGGACGGCGCCGAGGATCGCGAGTACGCCGGCTGCGATGGCCGAGACAAGACGTCGGTTCATTGGCAGTTCTCACTCATCGGGTAGGAGGTACACGGCAGATGCGCCCAAGTTCGGCGCATCGGGGCCGTATTCGAAGTTGGGGTCAGTGCGGTGAAGCTCGGTGAAGTAGCCGCTGATGCAGCGCTGGCTGTTGCCGGTCTCCTTGCCTTTGCCCCCTTCATCGCCACCGCACGATAGGTCGCCCCAGCTCTGATTGGTGAAGTGGTATCCGGTCACGTGGAAGGCCGCGTAGCCGTACACGATGTAGTAGGCGTTACTGCCCGTTCCGATGGCATTGTTGGGGTCGGATTCGTCGAATATCGGTACGAGAATCGTTCTGTCGCGGATCGGCGAGAGATCACAGTGCTTGATGGTGTTGCCAGGTTCGCTGTACGCCCTGCCGTCGATCTCGGTCGTGACGTTGCAGCTCTTCATCTGATCGGTCTTCAGCCACCCGAAACCGCCTGGAACATAGTTGTTCTCGTTGTCTACCGGGCAACTGGCCGGCGTTGTCACGATTGTTTGCTCTACGCCCAGAGGGCGTCCCGCAATGGCGTGCTTTCTGACTTCACATAGCGGGAGAATGAGCGGAAGGACTGCCGTTCCGCCGGTCGGCGCCCCCCAGGCCGCACTTGCCCGGGTATTGAGTTCAGTCGAGTCGACACCGAGCACGGGGGCGAACCAATGCTGGCGTACGGCAGAGTTTTCGACGGTCACTCGTCCGGTCGTCTCATCGACATCGCTGGGGAGTCTTGCTTCGGCGTCGCCTGAGTTGCTGTTGGCGAGCGCCAGCGACTTCGCCGTTTCCAACGGGTCGCCGCAGGCGTGCCGTGCGCAATCCTGGGCGATGGCAAGCGCAGCAGCGTCAGCACCATTTTGGAGCTGTTGCTTCTCCGCGTGTGTCGCAGCAATGTCGAGCGAGATCGCGGCAAAACCCATGAGAGGAACCATGAGGATCGCGACGACGACAGCCACTGCGCCGCGGTCATCACTTAACCGAAGCATCGCATGGTCCCCTTGCCGGTAAGGGTTAAGTCTTCGATCGGAAGAAGACCAGATAGAAGTCCGAATGGGTACTCGATGGTCACTGATGCCAGGTCAGTAGTTGTGCCGGGCGCGGCGCAACCCGTGTCGGGGGTCACCGTGATCATGTCGACAGTGACATCGAGACCAACCGCGGACTCGATAGTCCGGACTTCCGCTGCGGTCGCACTATCTTGCAGTGCCATGACCCGGGCGCCATCACGGGCGGCGTTGGAGAGCGTCGTTTGTACGTGGTACGCGCGACCGAATTCGAGGATTCCGATGACCAGGAGCAGAAGGATTGGCAGTACGAGGGCGAATTCAACTGCGGCTGCTCCGCGATCACGTGAGGGCGTGAACATGGCGGCGCCTGAGGGGAGAGAAGCAGTGGGGGCGAGGGGGCGACGTTAGCCCCGGCGGTGCGAATTCTACGTATCCGCACCGCCGGGGCTGACCTGCTGCTTAGCCTCCGGCGGGTGCAGTGCCGGTTTCTAGGGCGGTCTCTGCACGACCGAAGAGGGCCGAGAGCTGATCCTCTAGCGCAATTACTGCCACGATGATCGCAATTGCAATGAGTCCGACCATCAGGCCGTACTCCACGGCCGTAGCGCCGCGATCCTTACGGTTGTCCAGGCGCTCAGAGAAGAAGGCCTGGAGAGTGACGAGCGCGTAGTACGCCTGGTTCATGATGAACCCTTTCTTGCGAGGGATTGAGCCGGCGGCTCGAGGGGGGAGGGACGCCCCCTCGGCTGTCGGAACAGTCTGTGACGGGGCTGAGAAGATTATGCACCCGCTTCTCAGGTTGTGCAAGCGTTCAGATATGTTTGCGTGATGAACTTCATAGGAGGCGCGCATTTGCCGTGCTCGCGGGTCTGCGCCCTGCGAGATATTCACCAGCGCAACGGGTCTCGGAGGCGCTGGTCTGCCCGCTCGAGCTCGGCATCAGGACGTCGGTCCGTTAGCGCGGCTGCGAGGTGAACGGCACCTGAGTAAGAAGTGCAAGTGACTTCTTACTTTGTGGTAGGGCCGGGGCGGGCGTAATCTGCCGCCCAATTGACCTGCCGCATATGCGGTTGCACGTCGGGTCTGCCTCGGTACCGTCACCCTCACGACGCCGTCCGAGGAGGTTTGTGATGACCGCACGCACCGTGTCCACCGCCCGCCGCGCCCGGAGGGGTTCGACCTTCGTGGCCCTGTCCGCAACCGCGCTCCTGCTGGCCTCATGCGGCACCGGAGAGGACTCTCCAGCCGCAGGGGGTGACGTCACGCCCCAGGACGGCGCGGGGAACACGTCCGAGACCAGCACCTCCGAGACCACCACAAAGACGTCCGGCCAGAACGCCGGCGGCCAGGCGTTCGCGACCGCCGAACTGGTGAACCCCGAGGGCGAACCGCGGGGGACGGCCGAGTTCGTCGAGTCCGATGGCGGCACGCTCGTCACGGTCAACGCGACCGACCTGGAGCCCGGCTTCCACGGCCTGCACATCCACGGCGCGGGCCTGTGCGAGCCCGACAGTGAGAACCCCACTCAGCCGGGCGAGCGGGGCGCGTTCCTCTCCGCCGGCGGGCACCTGGCCGGTCCCGGCGGCGAAGCCGGCCACCCCGAGCACGCCGGGGACCTGCCGACCCTCTACGTGACCGAGGACGGCACGGCCCGGATCGTCACGCTCACCGACCGCCTGGACCGCGACCTTCTCCTGGACGAGGACGGCTCGGCGGTGATGGTCCACGAGAACTCCGACAACCTCGCCAACATTCCCGAGCGCTACGCGCCCGAGGGGGCCGACGAGGAGACGCGCAACGCCGGCGACGGTGGGAGCCGCGCGGCCTGCGGGGTCGTCACTGAGCAGAACTGACACCGAGCAGAACTGACTACTTCTGCCGCGGCACCCGGCCCATGAGGTAGAACTCCGGATTCGGGCGCATGTCGGTGGCGTTCGCCAGCCGGTTGCTCAGCCCGAACAGCCCGGTGATCGCGGCGATGTCCCACGCGTCCTCGTCGTCGAGACCGTGCTCGTGCAGGGCGGCGAAGTCGGCGCCGCCCAGCTCGTCGGAGTGCAGGTTGACCTTGGTCGCGAAGTCGCAGATCGCCCGCTCGCGCGGCGTGAGGTCGGCCTTGCGGTAGTTCACCGCCAGCTGGTCGGCGAGCATCGGCGCCTTCTTGACGATCCGCAGGATCGCCCCGTGCGCCACCACGCAGAACAGGCAGCTGTTCTGCCCGGAGATGGTCACCACGATCATCTCCTTGTCCGCCTTGGACAGGTTGCCCTCGCGCTCCATCAGCGCGTCGTGATAGGCGAAGAACGCACGCGACTCGGCGGGGCGGCGCCCGAACATCAGGAACACCTCGGGCACGAACCCGGCCTTCTCCTGCTCGGCGAGGATCCGCTCGCGCAGGTCATCGGGCAGGTCGTTGAGCTCGGCGAGGGGATAGCGGTCCGACATGGAGGTCTCCGGGGCGTAGACGGGCGAGGGGTCGCCTCAGCGTAGGGCTCGCGCCCCACCCGCGCTCAGGACTCGCGGAGCTGACCCCACACGTGGACGTGGTCGATCTCCACCCACGCGTCCACGCGGGCGCGGTCGCGCACCGGGTACGGCTCGCCGGTGTAGTGCGTGCTCAGGGCGTCGATGCCGGACAGGTCCGGGTCGTCGGCGATCTCCACGACCCGCCCCTGGATGCTCGCGTGGGTGTACCAGTCCTCGGACGCGATGACGGACAGTGCCACCCGCGGGTCGCGCCGGAGGTGCTGCAGCCGCACGCGGCCGGCGTCGAGGTTGAGGTGGATCCGGTCGCCCTCGACCAGCCGGTACCAGGTCGGCACGGTGACCGGGGAGCCGTCCTTGCGCAGCGTCGCCATGACGGCCGGGTTGGGTGCGAGCAGGACGGCGCGGGTGTCGTCGTCCAGGTGGGAATCGGTCACGGCGGGGATCCTTCCATCGGCGTTGCGGTTCGCCCCCAGTGTGCGCTGCCCGACCGCGACGGCGCACGAACCGACCGGTAGCCAGATACCCCGCAGGGTTTTACGGTGGCTGATGTACCTGTTCCCCCAAGGAAAAAGGACGCAGCACAATGCTTTTCGTGTTTGGGACGCCCTTCGGAAAGCGCGGTTCTGATGA
>NZ_JAALDT010000068.1:0-19401 GCF_014144995.1 Dietzia sp. DQ11-71
GCCTTGTAACCGAGCTTCAGGGACGGGGTGTCGGGCATGTGGGGCTCCTTCGGGTCGTAGCGGTGTGCTTGATGTGTGTCGCGGTCATGCGCTGATGTACTTCTCGCCGAACCGGGCGATCGACTCGCGCTTGGCGTCCAGCGGGGCGTCGTATCCGTGGCCCTCGATCAGCCACGGGATGACGATGACATCGGTAACCCCCGCGTCCTCGAGTTGGGCGAAACCGCGGGTGCCGTACCGGTCGGTGCAGGCCACCTGAATCTCGAACGGCCGGCCGTCCCCGCGGTCGGCGAGGGAGCGGCCGTCGGCCTCGAGCAGTTCTCCGAGGCGGGTGATGGTGGCGGCGATCTCGTCGAATCCCATCATCGCCGAGGTCCACCCCTGGCCGATCCGGACGGCTCGGCGGAGCGCCGGAGCGGTGTGGCCGCCCACGTAGAACGGCACCTGGGCCACGGGCGGCGGGTCCAGTGTGAGGCGGTCGAAGTCGAAGTGCTCACCGTGGTACTCGAACCACCCGCCGTCACCGGCCAGGCGGATGATCTCGAGCATCTCGTCGACCCTCTTGCCACGTCCCGGGTAGGGGACTCCGCACCACGCGAACTCATTGGGGTCCCATCCGATCCCCACCCCCAGGTCGATGCGTCCGCCGGTCAAGTGGGAGACCGTGGACAACTGCCGCGCCAGCAGCAGGGGCTGACGGGGTCCGAGTTTGAGGACCTGCGGGCAGAACCTGATGGTCGAGGTGGCGACGCCCATCGCGGCGATCGCGGTCAGGGGTTCGACCCACGGGGTGTGCTCGTCCCACATCCGCGCCCCGTCGGGCGTGTACGGGTAATCGGTGTCCTGCCGGTGGGGCAGGAACAGCGAATCGGGAAGCGTGACGCGGGCGAAGCCCGCGTCCTCGGCCGCGCGGGCCAGGCCGAGGAGTTGGTCGATCGGGCTGAACGCGACCGGAACGGAGAACTGCATGATGTGACCTTCTTCCTCGAGCCGGAGGGTCGGCCCGCCACCGCCACTGTAGTCACTTGTGTACATAAACTGTAGTCAATTGTGTACACCGCTGTATCGTCGGCTCCGTCACCCGCCGCCACCACCCCGAAGGACTGACCGCGGACAGCACCGACATGGGCATCAGCACCACCGGCGAGTGGCGCGCGGTCGAGGCGTCGGCGGCCTCGACGGGCGAGACCACCCTGCGCGAGTTGTACGACCGCGGCCCCCACCGCGGGAGCCGGACCAGATTCCTCCACCACCGCCCTCATCGCCCCTAACCAGGCCGACCGCGGGCGTGAGCGGGCTTGAGTGGGCGGGCGGCCCGCGGCTAGCCCGCGGTCTCGTACTTCGCGGCCAGGCGCGAGAGCGTCTCGGTGATGCCGGAGGCGTTCTGGTCGGCGACCCCGATCTTCTCGAAGACCTTGCCGATCTTCGAGGGCCGGGGGTCGAAGCACTCGGTGACCTCGGTACGGCCGTCCGCGGTCGGGGTGAACTCCCAGCGCCAGCGGTGGCCTGCGGGGTGCGCCCACTCGATCACCTTCCGCTCGGGCGAGTCGACGAACTCGGTGACCGTGCTGGTGATGCGGTACGGGACGCCGAACATCCGCATCGCGGTGGTGAATTTGGCGCCCTCATACAGGGTCGACGGGCCCTTGACGTTGTCGCGGACGGTCCCCGACCCGTCGATGAGGCCATGCTTTCGCGGATCGGTCAGGAGCCCGAACAACTCCTCGGCGGAGGCGTTGACGGTGACACTCCGGGCGACCACACGGGGCCCGCGGTCGACGGTGGTGATGGCGGCCATGGCGGATCAGTCCTTCCAGAGATCTCGGGCTCGGATCACACCACGATAGGGCCGCGGACGGTACCGCAGTGGTCGGTCGTCAGTACGCCGTCCGCCGCGCCACGTCACGGCACAGTTCGGCGACACTCCCCACGACCACACCGATGCCCGCACCGGTCACCAGCCAGAGCGCCAGGTCGGGGGCGCCAGCGATCGCGAGGCCGAGAACGGCGCCGACCCCGGCACCATAAATGAGCCCCAGCCCGACCAGCGGTCCCGCCGCGTGCGACCTCATGCTCCCAGGTTAACGCCCCGAGGGGGCTCGGGGTGGGTTCGATCGGCCCTCGTGAGACCACTTTGAGCCCCACCACCGGTACGCCGGGCGACGTCAGATCGCCTCCCCGGGTGTCGCGCACCGGACGTAGGGTGCCGACATGCGAGTAGGTCGGGTCGCCCAACTGGGGCGCCATCCCGTGAAGTCTATGCGCGGCGACCGGCTGCACTCGGCCGAGTTGACCGGGCCGTGGGGGCTGCCCGGCGACCGCGGCTGGGTGGTTCGCGGCGAGGACGACGGGGAGCCCCTGTCCGCGAAGAAACTGTCGGGTCTGCTCGGCTTCCACGCCCGCTACGCCGAGGAACCGCACTCGGAATCGACCCCGACCGTCGAGGTGACGTTCCCGGACGGCCGCGTCCTGCGCAGCGATGACGATCGCGTCCACGACGCACTGTCCGGCGCACTGGGCGCACGGGTGCGGCTGTGCCCCCGCCCGCCCACGCCGGCCGGACCCGACGACGACGGGGCCCCGCCGCGGGGTACGTACTTCGACGCCATGCCGCTCTCACTGCTCACCACGACCGCGATGTCCACCCTGCAGTCCGCCCTCCCTGACTCGGCGATCGACCCGCGCAGGTTTCGCACAAACCTCATCGTCTCGACCTGCGCGGATGCCACCGGCCACCCCGAGTTCGACTGGGTGGGCAGTCGACTGCACATCGGTGAGACGACCTGCGAGGTGGTGATGCGGATCCCCCGCTGCCGGATGGTCACCCTGCCGCAGGCGGACCTGCCCCACGACCGCACGATCCTGCGCACGTCGGCGCGCGACACCGACGCCACGCTGGGGGTCTATCTGAGGGCGATCACGCCGGGCACGATCCGCGAGGGCGACGAGGTCCGACTCCTCTGACCGTCCCGCCCCACCTGCTCCGAGAGGCGCCGGTTCAACCCGGTCACCTACTCGATCCAGCGAGCGCACACCTCGTCGTCGCACCCCGTCGCCTGTACACCCCACTGGAGACACGAACGGACCGGTAAGGGCTCGTCAGAGTGGGTACGGTGGCCTCATTATGGCCCCTTCCCGCGCCCCCTCACCCGACCCGCAGCTGGTGGCCGCCGTGATCGGTGCCGGCGCTATAGGTGGCGCGGTGATCCGGGCCCTCGAGCGGGGCGACGTTCCCGGTGCCCGGCTGGGCGGTGTGATCCGTTCGCGCGCCACGGACGAGGAGATCACTCACACGATCGAGGCGGCCGACGTGGTGGTCGAGGCCGGCGGCGTCGAGGCTACCGAGGAGTTCATCCCGCGGGTGACGGCGGCCGGGAAGGACATCGTCGTCTGTTCCTGTGGGGTGTTCGCCCGCCACGAGGACCCGCGTGATCTCACCGCCGGCGAAGCCGGGTCGGGGCGCGTGCTCGTGCCCGCCGGGGCGATCGGCGGGCTCGACATCCTCTCGGCGGCGGCACGCGCGGGCTCTGACGATGCCCGGCTGCGGCACCACACCATCAAGAGCCCGGCCGCACTGAACGTCGCCGAGCAGCTCACCGGACGTCGGGAGGTGTTCCGCGGCTCGGCCCGTGAGGCGGCGCTGGCGTTCCCGCTCACCTCCAACGCCTCGGTCGCCCTCGCGCTGGCCACGGTGGGGCTGGACCGGACCGAGGTGATCGTGGTCGCCGACCCGGAGGTCCAGCGCACCCGTCACGTCGTGGAATGGGTGTCGCCGATCGGCCACTACGAGCTGCAGTTCGAGAACTCCTTGAACCCCGACTCCGGTGGCCGCACCTCGGCGATCACCGCCTGGTCGGTCGCGGAGGTCCTGTCCTGTCTCGCGGCCGGGGCGGGGCCGGGCGTGGTGGTGCTCAACCAGGTCCCGGGTCGCGGGTAGCCGGTAGCGGATGCCGGATGACCTGACGAGCCAGCGCAACCGGGCAGGGGTGCGCTGGCGCCGCTCGATGTCAAGCGCTGTGGCTTATGCGCCCTCTCTGGTCCATTTTCCCAGCACAACCCCCTCTGAAACGTGCATTTCGGCAGCGTAGGGCAACGGGGCAGCGCAACTGGTGGAAGGTGTGCTGCCGTGATGTACGCCCGGGCCGCGGGGCGCGTCGCGAGGTGATAGACCGGCCGGTGACAGGCCGACCGGTGGAAGCTCGACCGCCGAGCCCCTAGCGTGTGGGTCCCAGTCAACGAGAGGTGCGACTATGACCAACGCCCGACCGTCAGACCCGGATCCCGCCCAGAGCCCGGACGTGGATGACACCGGTTCCGCCCCCGCCGGGGTGACGCCGGACTCCGACTCGACCTCGTTGCAGTCGGACAGTGCGGCCAGGAAGCAGGCCCCCACGGAGCGGCAGAGCCCGACTCCTCAGCCGGGACGCACGAGTCCCGTCGTGTGGATCGTGGTCATCGCCATCGTCGTCCTCCTCCTGGTGGTCGGCCTCGTCGGCTACGCGTTCGAGGTGTTCTAGAGCCATGCCCGCCGCGTTCGACACCGTGATCGTCGGGGCAGGCAATGCCGGGGTCTCCCTGGCGGCCCGCCTCAGGCGCGATGGCGTGGGCGGCATCGCGCTCATCGACCCCAGCCCGGTGCACCGCTACCGGCCGATGCTGAACTACGCCGCGGCCGGGCAGGCACGCATGTCCCGCTACGAGCGGGCCATGGCGACCGTGGTCCCGGACGGGGTCGAACTCGTGCCGCACGCAGCCACCCGCGTCGATCCCGACGCCCGGACCGTCTCCCTCGACAGCGGCGCGTCCGTCAGCTACCGCGACCTGGTGTTGTGCCCCGGTCTCACCCCGCACTGGGAGGAGATTCCGGGACTGCAGGAGGCCTACGTCGACGGCTGGGCCGTATCCGCCCACGTGCCCGAGTACGCCGGTCGGGCATGTGCCGCCCTCGTGCGTGAACGTGAGGGCACCGTGGTGTTCTCGGTTCCGCCCGAGCCGGCATCCTGCGGCGGGACGGTGCTCAAGGCGATGTTCCTGGCGTGCGACCGGTGGCGGCGCGCCGAGGTGCTCGACCGGATCGACGTGCACCTGGTGACCCCGTTCGGCGGACTGCTCGGACTGGAGAAGATCGACTCCCGATTGCAGCCGTTCATCGAGGACTACGGCATCACGGTGCACGCCGACACACGGGTGACCGCCGTGGACCACGCTGCCCGGACCGTCTCGCTCGACGGCCCCGCCCCGGTGACCCTCGAGCACGTCAACCTCGCCTACGTCACCCCGGACAGCCGCGCACCGCGATTCGTCGCCGACTCGGGCCTGGCGACGGGCGACGCCGCCACGCTCGTCGAGGTGGACCCCCGCACCCTGCGCCACACGCGCCACGAGACGGTGTGGGGACTGGGGGACGCCGCGACCGTGGACACCCGCCCGTCCGGTGGCGCGTTGCGCGACCAGGTCGCGGTGGTGGCCGACAACCTGCGCGCCGCCCGCGACGGTGAGCCGCTGAAGGAGTACGACGGCTACACGGTCATCCCCGTGGCCGTGAGCAGGGGCCGACTGGTGCTCGACGAGCACGACCGGGACGGCCGGCCGGCCCCGTCGGTGCCGGGGATCGACCTCTTCGCCCCGCGACGGATGACGTACGCGTTCGACCGGTTCGTCCAGCCCGTCGTGTACTTCCGCAAGCTCTTGCGCGGCCGGGTCTGACCCGGCGACCGGTCCGTCGCCGAGGTCAGTGGGTGGCCAGTTCGATCTCGTCCCGTCGCGCCTGCGGGAGTTCACTGCCGCGACCGAGATCCACCTGCACGTGGTGGAGCGTGGCGCCGCGGACCGGGAACGATCCCTCGTACGCGGTGCTCACCGCGCTCCCCCGACTGCGCCCGATGTCGAGGGTCTCGTTCATGCTGAACATCGCGGGGGCCGTCACGGCGATGCGCCCCTGCCCCACCTGCTCACCGTCGACGAGCAGGCGCAGGTCCGCGCCCGCCGCGATCCCTCCGTCGTAGGCGAACTCGAGCTCGACGGTGCGCGCACCCGCGGCGAGCGGTTCGCTGCCGGCTGCCCGGCCGTGGTGGCGACCGAAGAAGTTGTACTCGAAGACGGGCACCCCGTCGACGATGTACAGCGTCATGCCACCGAAGCGGCCGCCCAGGCTGAGCAGCACACCCTCGCAGGACCCGGCCGCGGGGGAATCGCCTCCGTGGACCTCCAGCGCCGCCGTGAGACGGAACGCACGGTTGAGCAGCTTGGGCGCGGCCTTCTCGTTGAGCCCGTCCATGTGCGGGTACAGGGTGATCGACGAGCGGCCGCCCATGGGGTGGGGTGGGCGGTTGTCGACGCCGGCCTGGCGTCCCACGGTGCTGTCGTCCAGCGGCAGGACGTCGTACCGCGCGGCCTCGGCGATGAACTTCATCGTCAACCGCTCGAGGATCTCGGGGTGCTCTGCGGCGAGGTCACGGGACTGCGACCAGTCCGCGCGGGTGTCGTAGAGCTCCCATGTACTGTCCGCCAGCGGCGTGAGGTCGACGCCGGAGGTGGCCATCAGCCAGGGCGCCCGTTGCGCGGTCACGGCGGTCCACCCGTGGTCGTAGATCCCGCGGTTGCCGAAGATCTCGAAGTACTGGGTGGTGTGCCGGTCCGGGGCGTCGGGCTGGTCGAAGGTGTAGGTCATGCCCACCCCCTCCAACGGCTTCTGCGCCACGCCGTCCACGGTGTGCGGCATCGGCAGGCCCGCGGCCTCGAGGATGGTGGGGGCGATGTCCACGCAGTGGTGCCACTGGTGGCGCAACCTGCCCGGCTCGGCGATCCGGCCCGGCCAGTGCGCGACGAGGGCGTTCCGGGTCCCGCCGTAGTGGGAGGCGACCTGTTTGGCCCACTGGTAGGGGGTGTTCAGCGCCAGTGCCCAGGACGACGGGAAGTGCGGGTACGAGTCGGGGCCGCCGAGATCGTCCCACTTGGCCAGCAGTTCCTCGGTGGTCGAGGGCAGCCCGTTGAGTCCGGCGAGGTAGTTGAACGCGCCCAGCCGGCCGCCCTCCGTGGAGGCGCCGTTGTCCCCGACCATGTACAGGACCAGGGTGTTCTCCAGCGCACCCGTCGAGTCGAGATGGTCGATGAGTCGCCCCACCTGGTCATCGGTGTGCTCGAGGAACCCGGCGTACAGCTCCATGAGTCGGGCGGCGACCTTTTTCTCGTCGTCGTCGAGCTCGTCCCAGTGCGGCAGACCGGGCGCCCATGGTCCCAGCTCGGTGTCCTCGGGGACCACTCCTAGTTCCTTCTGGCGCGCCAGGGTCCGCTCGCGCAGGGCGTCCCAGCCGTCGTCGAACTCGCTGGCGTACCGGTCACGGTAGGACTCGGGGACGTGCAGCGGCGCGTGGACCGCGCCCAGCGGCAGGTAACAGAACCACGGCATGTCGGGGGCCACGGCGGAGACGTTCTCGACCCACTGGACGGCGTGGTCCACCAGGTCCTCGGTGAGGTGGTATCCCTCCTCCGGCGTCCGGGGCGGGTCCACCTGCCGACGCCCGTCGTAGAGGACCGGGGTGAAGTGGTCCGCCTCGGCGCCCAGGAACCCGTAGAAGGTGTCGAACCCCTCCTCGGTGGGCCAGCGGTCGAACGGCCCGGCCGCCGTGGTCTCCCACGGCGGGGTCTGGTGCATCTTGCCGAACGCGCCGGTGGCGTAGCCGTTGCCGCGCAGCACCCGGGCGATGGTGGCCGCCGAGTCGGGCCGCATGCCCGTGTATCCGGGAGCGCGGGTGCCCATCTCGGCGATCACGCCCATCCCCACGCTGTGGTGGTTGCGCCCGGTGAGGGTCGCGGCGCGGGTCGGCGAGCACAGCGCGGTGGTGTGGAACCGCGTGTACCCCGCCCCGTCATGGTTGAGGCGCTCGAAGGTCGGCGTGCGGCAGGGGCCCCCGAACGCCGAGGACGTGCCGAACCCCACGTCATCGAGCATCACCAGCAGGACGTTGGGCGCCCCCTGCGGTGGGCGGATCTGCTCGACGCCGGGGAACCTGTCCTGCTGGTCGCGGCGGTCCATCTCGGCGGGCACCCGACCGGCGAGCCGCCGCACGGGCAGGACGTGACGGTCGAGACCGGCCTCGGGGAACGCGTCGCCTGACGGGCTCATGCCGGCACGTCCCCGACGATGGCGACGCGCTCCATGACCCGACGATGGGGGAAGTAGTCGCTGCACGCGTAGTGCTGGGTGGCCCGGTTGTCCCAGAACGCCACCGTGCCCGGGGCCCAACGCAGGCGTGCCTGGAAGTCGGGCATCTTGACCTGGTCGAGCAGGCGCCGCAACAACTCCCTGCCCTCGACCGGGTCCATGCCGTCGATACCTGTGGTGAACAGGCTGTTGACGAACAGGAGTCTGCGGCCGGTCTCGGGGTGCGTGCGGACCACCGGATGGTGCTGCGGCGGGTAGCGCTTCTGCATCTCGGCGAGCTTGTCGGGGGACATACTCCGGCCGAACGACGGCGTGAAGTCGTGTGTGGCCGTCAGCCCGTCGATCCGCTCCTTGATCTCGTCCGGCAGCGCGTCGTAGGCGTTGCCCATGTCCGACCACAGGGTGTCGCCGCCGGCATCGGGGACCTGGATCGCCCGCAGCACCGACCCCATGGGGGGCCGGTCCTGCCAGGTGACGTCCACGTGCCAGATGTTCTCCATGCCCGGGTTGTCCTGTCCGCGGTCGAACCTCACGACCTCGGGGATCTCCCCCTGGTCGAGGAGCGGGTGGACCTCCAGGTCACCCCAGTGGGCGGCGAAGTCGCGGTGCTGGTGGGCGGTGACGTGCTGTTGGTCCCGGAAGAAGAGCACCTTCCTCTCGAGGAGCGCGGTCTTGAGTTCGGAGATCTGCTCGGGTGACGGGGCGGCGAGGTCGACGCCCTCGACGTCCGCTCCGATGAACGGGGTTACGGGCCGCACGCCGATGTGGTGGTAGGTGGCGGGCGGGGCATCGTCGGCCGTCAGCCGCATCCGCTTGGGGCCGAACTCGATGTCGTGATCGCCGATCGTGACCTGCATGGGGGTTCCTTCCGTGGCCGGTGGGCCTGGTCGAGGGGACGACGCGCGAGGCGTAGACAATTGTCTACAGCGTGCTCAACCGTGACTGTAGACGATCGTCTACAGTGGCGTCCATGGATCTCCCCGAATCGGATCGCCCCGTCGGACGAGACGCAGTACGCCGCGCCGTTCTCGGTACCGCCCGCCGGATCTTCGCGGCCCGCGGGCCGCGGGCGCCCCTGCGCCTGGTGGCCGAGGCCGCGGGGGTGAACCTCGGTCTCATCCACCGACACATCGGGAACAAGGACGACCTGTTGTCGGCGGTACTCGAGGACGGCCTGTGGCACGGCACCGCCCGGGTGGGAGACCACGACGATGCCGGCCGGGCCGTGTACTCCATGCTCACCGGAGCCGTCGAGAACCCGGATTTCAGCCGCCTGTTGGTGTGGCTGTCCCTGGATCCGGACGCCGTGTCGCGGCCGCTGATCGACGCCTCGGTCCGGCCCGCCGGCGCGGTGTCCCGCATGACCGATCCCCCGCCGGCCGGCGAACTGCACCTCGCGCTCGCCCTCACGGTGATCTATGCCTGGCCGGTTCTGCGCGACCAGATCCTCGACGTCCTGGACGTCGGAGCCGCCGACCGCGAGGGCGTCGACACGCGGATGGCGGAACTCCTGTCCGAGGTGGTCACGGGCCGGGGAGCCGGGGAAGGACGATGACGACGACGAGGGCCTGCTGCGCACCGGGCGCCCCGCCCCCTCCGGACGGGCCGAACCTGCGGGGCCCGCGGTCCCCGGGCCGTGGAGCCGACCGCCCCCGCCGGCAGGTCCTGATTCCCCGCGGGACGTCGGTGATGGGCGACCACTTCGACGAGGGGTACCCCGACGACGGGGAGCTACCCCTGCACGAGGTGAGCCTGCGCTCGTTCCGGATGGACGAGTGCGCCGTCACCAACGCCCAGTTCGCCAGGTTCTGCAAGGACACCGGGTACGTGACCGACGCGGAGGACCTCGGCGTCTCGCCGGTGTTCCATCTCGCCGTGGAGGCCGACCCGGCTGACGTCCTCCACCACCTGGATTCCACGCCGTGGTGGGTGGCCGTGCGGGGAGCCGACTGGCGCCACCCCGGCGGGCGAAGGTCCTCGATCACCGCTGTGCAGAACCACCCGGTCGTGCACGTGTCCTGGAACGACGCGACGGCCTACTGCGAATGGGCGGGGGCCCGCCTGCCCACCGAGGCGGAGTGGGAGTACGCGGCACGGGGCGGCCTCGCCGGGGCCCGCTTCCCGTGGGGCGACGAGCTGACCCCGCGCGGTCGGTGGGGACTCAATGTGTGGCAGGGACGGTTCCCCTCCCACAACACGCTCGACGACGGCCACCTGACGACCGCCCCGGTACGCGCGTTCCGGCCGAACGGATACGGCCTGCACCAGATGGTCGGCAACGTGTGGGAATGGTGCGCCGACGTGTTCGACCCCGGCTACTACGCGGTCTCGCCCCGAGAGGATCCCCGCGGTCCGCGCCCCGACGAGAGCCCGGGCGACGAGACGTGGCGCGTGATGCGGGGAGGTTCCTACCTGTGCCACGAGTCGTACTGCCACCGATACCGGGTGGCGGCCCGATCCGCGAACACCGCCGGTTCAGCTACTGCCAACCTCGGCTTCCGGTGCGTCCGCGACGTGTGACTCCCCTGGTCCGACCCCTGCACGCAGCGCGGCCTCGACCATGTCGTAGAGATGGGCGACGACCTTGTCGAAGTCGGCGTTGACCACGGCGTTCCGGGCGTCCCGACGGTCCTCGTAAACGGCCAGTGCACCGGTGAACATCTGGGTGGCCAGGTCGATACGTTCGAACGCCACCCGCCGCGGCAGGTGGGAGAGCACATCGATGAGGCGCACCACCACGTCGTCGGTCGCGGTGCGCAACTGCGCCTCCGGGATCCCGGGGGCCATGACAGGTCCGACCCGCTGCAGGAACCGTGCGTAATAGGTGGACTCGGGTTGGGACCGGAGCAGCTCGACGATCGGCTCGAACAGCACCCGCACGAGAGCCGCGAGGTCGGTGCCCAGGCCCTGCTCGTCGATCTCCGCCAACCGCTGCCGGCGATCGACGTCGAGGGCGGTCAGCCGGCGCCGCAGCACCTGCAGGATGAGACCGTCGCGGCTGCCGAAGTGGTACTGCACCGCGGAGTTGTTGCGTTGCCCGGCGGCGGTGGCGACGTCGCGCATCGAGACACGGTCCAGACCGCGCTCGCTGATCAGTTGCTCGGCGATCTCGAGCATCGCCGTCTTGGCGTCCCTCGCCTGGGCGGCTCCCTCGACCGAGGGTTCATTCGTCGGGTCCATCGGGCCCCTTCCTCCGCCTTGATTGAACACGTGCCCATACCGCCGCCGGACCGGGCCGGTCGGCGTCGATCAGATCTTCGCCGCTCCGGGGCTCCACTTGCGGCCGGCGGCCTCGCCCAGCTGGTTGAAGCTCAGCACCGTGAGGAACAGGACGATGGCGGGAATCCCCACCAGTCCGGGGTACCTCTCGAAATCGGACTGACCGGCGCTGATCATGTTGCCCCACGTCGGTTCGGGCCGAGGAATGCTCAGCCCCAGGTAGCTCAGCGAGGCCTCCGCGACGATCAGCACCGCCACGAGCATGAAACTGTAGGACAGCACCGGCGCCACGATGTTGGGGGCCACCTCGCGCAGCATGATGCGGGTCTCGCCCGCACCGAGCGACCGGGCGGCGGTGACGAACTCGCGGCCGGCGAAGCTCATCGCGTTGGCGCGGACGAGCCGTGCGTACGACGGCACCACCATGATGCCCAGCGCCAGGGTGACGTTGAGCAGGGTCGGGTCGAGGACCGTGACGATCGCGATGAGCAGGATGAGCGACGGGAACGCCAGCAGGACGTCGCTGATGATGGAGACGATCCGGTCGGCCCAGCCGCCCTTGTAGCCGGCCACCAGGCCCAGCGCGCCGCCGATGAGGGCGCCGATGACGACACCGCCGATGCCCACCACGATGGAGACCCGGGCGCCGTAGAGCAGGCCGCCGAGGATGTCGAGGCCCTGACGGTCGGTGCCCAGGGGATGCGCCGTGAGCAGATCCGGCGGCAGCAGGGACCGGGTCGTCAGCGCGAACTGCGGGTCGCGCGCCTCGGCCAGCGGCAGGAAGTCGACGATCAACGCGCCGAGAACGATGAGGGCGGTCCACCCGAGGGCGAGCAGGGTGCCGACCGCGGAGAGCTTCGGCAGGCGCAGCGTGCGCCGGGCGGGCGCCTCCGCGGCGATGGTCGCGGTCGCGGTCGAGGCGACGGTGGAACGGGTGGGGTCGTTGTCAGCCACGGCGGATCCTCGGGTCGATGAGTGCATAGGTGACGTCGACGGTCATGTTGACCACGACGTAGAAGACGGCGATGACGATCACGCCGCCGAGCACCACGGGCAGATTGTCGTTCTGGACGGCGTCGACGATCATGCTGCCCATACCGGGCAGGTTGAACAGCCGCTCGACGACCACCGTCCCGCCGATGAGGCGACCGAGGCTGATGCCGGCGAGGGTGATGATCGAGACCGTCGACGGCCGCAGGGCCTCCTTGACCAGGACGTGGCCGGTCGGCATGCCCTTCGCGCGCGAGGACAGGACGAAGTCCTGCTGCAGGGTCGAGATCATGTCGGTCCGCAGGACGCGGGTGAAGATCGCGACCTCCATCAGCGCGAGGGTGAGCGCGGGCAGCATGATGCTGCGCAGGTTCTCCCCCAGCCCCTCGGCCAGCGGCGCGTAGCCCTGGCGGGGGAACTCGGGCAGGAACAGCGCGATCACGGCGATCACCCCGCCCACCGCGAGACCGGCGATGAGGGACCGGCCCCAGGTGACGCCGGGTGCCCCGCGCCCGCCCCGACGGCCCAGCGGCGACAGCGCCACCACCAGCCCGATCACGACGGCCGCGCCGAGGATGAGCTGCTGCGCGAAGGAGTGGTTGAACACCAGCAGGTAGATCAGCAGCAGGCCGGCCACGAAGCTGGGCACCGAGATGAACGCGAACGCCACGACCGAGGCGACCTGGTCGAACACCCCACCACGGCGGTAGGCCGACCACACCGCCACCGGGACCGCGATCGCCAGCGACAGGATGATCGACAGGAACGCCAGCTGGATGGTGACCGGCAGCGCGTTGCCGATCATCTCGGTGACCGGCTGATTGGGCGGGATGAGCGAGTTGCCCAGGTCGGCCGAGGCCATGCTGCCGACCCATTCCGCGAACCGGGTGGTGACCGGGTCGTCGAGACCCAGCTCCTCCCGGGCTGCCTGGTATTGCTCCGCGGTCGCGCCCGGCCCCACGGCGGATGCCGCGGAGTCGCCGGGAACGGCCTCCATCAGGAAGAACGCGCCGATGGTCGCGAGTACGACGACGACGACCGCGTGCAGAGCGCGTTCGCCAATGAACCTGAGCACGTGGGGAGACCCCTTCGTTTGAGTCACCGCATGAGGCGGCTTCTTAATCACCTTGACGTGGACACCCTATGCCGTGATACTCATCACAGCAACACGTTCTAAGCAGTTGTCTTAGATCCCCGTCCGAGACACCAACCCCAGGAGGCAGCTATCGCCGCCGCAGCACCCAGCGGACACGGGCCTTCGGACCCCGACCTGCTGCTCGAGGTCCGGGACCTGCGCACCCACATCGACACCCCCGACGGTCGCATCACGCCCGTCGACGGGGTGAACATCTCCCTGCGCCGGGGCGAGACGATCGGCATCGTGGGCGAGTCCGGCTCGGGCAAGTCGATGCTCGTGCGGTCGATCATGGGCATCGCGCCAACCACCGCCCGCGTCGATCAGGGCTCCACGGTCCGCTTCGACGGCCGGGACGTCCTGTCCCTGTCCCAGCGCGAGGCGCAGAAGTTCTGGGGCCGCGAGATCGCCATGGTGTTCCAGGACCCGTTGACCTCGCTCAACCCGATCCGGACCATCGGGCGCCAGATCACCGACCCGCTGCGCCACCACCTGGGACTGAGCCGCCGCGAGGCCACCGACCACGCGGTCGAGCTGCTGACCCGGGTGCGCATCCCCTCACCGCGCGCCCGGCTCTCCGAGTACCCGCACCAGCTCTCCGGCGGCATGCGCCAGCGGGTCGGCATCGCGATCGCCCTGTCCTGCTCGCCCAAGCTCCTCATCGCCGACGAGCCCACGACCGCGCTCGATGTGACGGTGCAGCACGAGATCCTCGACCTGCTGCACGGGCTGCAGGCCGATTCGGACATGGCGATGATCCTCGTCAGCCACGACCTCGCGGTGGTCTCGCAGCACACCGACAGGATCGGGGTCATGTACGCCGGACGGTTCCTCGAGGTGGGCGACACCCGGGCCCTGCTCGACGAGCCCGCACACCCGTACACCGGGGCGCTGCTGGACTCGATCCCGCGTCCCGACCTGCCGCCGCACACCCGGCTCACCGTGATCGAGGGACGCCCGCCGAACCTGCGGGAGATGCCCGCCGGCTGCCGGTTCGCACCCCGCTGCCCGCGTGTGGCCGACGACTGCCTCGCCGTGGACCCGCCGCTCGAGGACCTGGCGACGGCACCCGACGTGACACCGCGGTTCGGTGTCCCCATCGCTGAAATCCATCGCGCCGCGTGCCATCACCCGCTCGTCCCCGCCGCTTCCAGCACCACCAGCGAGGCATCATGACCGTCCCCTCCCCTCACCTCACCGGTTCGGCCGAGCCGGAGAACGCGCGCCCTCCGGCCGATGCCGACGTCGTCGTCGACGAGCACGGGGCCGACAAACTCGTCGTCGACCACGTGACCGTCGAATACCACACCCGCAAGGGCACGGTCCACGCCGTCTCGGACGTCTCCCTCACGGTCCCCCGCGGCTCCACACTGGCCCTGGTCGGCGAGTCCGGCTGTGGAAAGTCCAGCCTCGGCCGGGCGATGCTGCAGCTGCCCCGCCCGAACTCCGGGCGCGTGATGGTCGACGACACCGACCTGTGCTCGCTGTCCGGGGCGGCCCTGACCCGGGCCCGCAAGATGATCCAGATGGTCTTCCAGGACCCCGTGTCCTCCCTCAACCCGCGCCGCAGGGTCCGCGACATCGTGGCCGAGGGCCTCGAGATCCAGGGCGTCGACGGTGGACGCGAGGAGATCCGGCGCCGCGTCGACTCCGCCCTCGAGGCCGTCGGACTCGACCCCGAGCACGCCGGCGGCCGCCGCCCGTCGGAGTTCTCCGGCGGGCAGTGCCAGCGCATCGCCCTGGCCCGCGCACTCGTCCTGGAGCCCGAGGTGCTGGTGTGCGACGAGCCGGTCTCGGCCCTCGACGTCTCCGTGCAGGCACAGATCCTCAACCTCCTCGAGGAGATGAAGGAGCGCTACCGCCTGACGATGATCTTCATCTCCCACGACCTGTCGGTGGTGCACAACATCGCGGACCGCGTGGCGGTGATGTACCTCGGCACCGTCTGCGAGGTCGCCGACACCGAGTCGCTGTACCGGGCCCCGGCCCACCCGTACACGATGCTCCTCATCTCGTCCGCGCCCACGCTCGGCGGCACGCTCGCCGACACGCTCGGCGAGGACTCCATCACCGCGACCAGCTCCGAGCTGCCCTCGCCCCTGAACCCCCCATCCGGATGCAGATTCCGAACCCGGTGCCCACTGGCCACCGACATCTGCGCCACCGAACGCCCCCCGTTGGTCGACATCGCACCCGGCCACCAGGTCGCGTGCCACCACCCACTCCAGGAGAATCGATGAAGCGCACCACCAGCGCCATGGCCGTCCTCGCGGCCGCCGCCCTGACCCTGTCCGCCTGCGGCGGCGGGGAGGAGTCCACCTCCGCCTCCGGCGGCGCCGAGGGCCAGGCCCCCGACCAGTCCGAGCGGTGCACCGAGGACCGGGCCGGCGGCGAGATCACCGTGGGCGAGTTCTCCATGCTCCCGTCCTTCGCGCCCGGCCAGGGCCAGTACGGCGTCCGCGGCGGCGCCCAGTCGGCGGCCGTCTACGACCGGCTCATGGTGTGGAACCCCGAGGCCGAGGAGTTCGAGCCCAAGCTCGCCGAGTCCCTCGAGGCCAACGACGACAACACCGTGTGGACCCTCACCCTGCGTGACGGCGTCACCTTCTCCAACGGCGACCCGCTCACCGCGGAGGACGTCGCGTTCACCGTCGGCCTGCACAAGGACCCCGCCACCCGGTCGGTCGCCATGACCGACGCGATGGAGATCTCCGAGACCCGCGTGGTCGACCCCCTCACCGTCGAGTTCACGCTCGCCCGGCCGTGGGCCGGTTTCCCCGTCGCGCTCGCCGGCACCATCGGCGAGGTCATCCCCAAGAACGCCTACGAGGCCGCCGACCCGCAGGAATGGGCCCGCAACCCGATCGGCGCCGGCGCCTTCACGGTCGGCAACTACATCCCCGACCAGGAGACCGTCCTCGAGCCCAACCCGGACTACTACGGCGGCCCCGTCTGCCCGACCCTGAAGTTCATCCGCATCCCCGGCTCCCAGGGCACCTACGACGCGTTCCAGACCGGTGAGCTCCAGGTGGGCTTCCTGCGCGGCGCCAAGTTCGTCAACATGGCCACGGCCGACGACGTCCGCGGCTTCGAGGAGATCATCAGCTCCGGCTCGGTCATCAACATGAACTCCGGCAAGGCCGGCTACGACGGCGTCCTCACCGACGTCCGCGCCCGCCAGGCCGTCGCCGCCGCCATGGACCGCGACCTGTGGAACCAGCGCCTGTACGACGGCGAGGGTCAGCCGACCTCCGCCCTGGTCGCCGAGTCCTCCCGCCTGTTCGACGGCCAGGAGGGCCCGACGTACGACGTCGAGCGTGCGAAGTCGCTCGTGGAGGAGCTCAAGGCCGACCGCCCCGACTGGGACGGCTCCCTGCGGATGCTCATCTCCGACGGCCCCGAGAACATCGAGGCCGGCGTGGTCGCCAAGGCGCTGCTGGACGCGGCCGGGTTCAACGTCCAGATCGAGAACGCCCCGGTCTCCCAGGTCACCGCGCGTCAGTTCACCGGCGACTACGAGATCGTGATCGGCGGCCTGGCCACCTCGGACGCCGACCCGGCGTCCACGTTCGCCAGCGCGTTCACCCCGACCGGCGCGACCAACCTCACGGGCATCGACGACCCCGAGCTCACCGCCGCGGTCAACGAGCTCAAGGCCGCCGCGGACCTCGACGCCCAGAAGGAGGCGATGACCCGACTGCAGGAGGTCTTCAACGAGGTGCAGCCGTTCACCGTGATGGCCAACGCCGAGCAGTACGTGGCCGTCTCCGACACGGTCGGCGGACTCACCCCGACCCTGTCCTCGACCGTCCTGTACGACGGGGCCTTCGTGAAGGAGTGATCACTCCCCCGCGGCCCTGACGGGCCGCCCCCGTACCACACAGACGTGCCCCGGGCTCCCGCCCACCGGTGAGAGCCCGGGGCATCTCTGTGCCGGAAACACCTATGAGCGGCGGGCCGACCGGCCCGCCGCCCCTCACGATCAGGAGAACAGATGACCCGCGCCACCAGCGCCCTGGCCGTCCTCGCCGCGACCACCCTCGCGCTCACCGCATGCGGAGGCGGCGGAGCCGATCCCACCGCCTCGGCCTCCGGCGCCACCGCCCCGGACCAGTCCGAGCGCTGCACCGCCGACCGCGTCGGCGGCACCATCACCATGGGCGAGTACGCGATGCTCCCCTCGTTCGCGCCCGGCCAGGGCCAGTTCGGTGTCCGCGGGGCCACCGAGTCCGCGGCCGTCTACGACCGCCTCATGCGGTGGAACCCCGAGGCTGCCGAGTTCGAGCCCAAGCTGGCCGAGTCGCTCGAGGCGAATGACGACAACACCGTGTGGACGCTCACGCTCCGCGACGGCGTCACCTTCTCCAACGGCGATCCGCTCACCGCCGAGGACGTCGCGTTCACGATCGACCTCCACAAGGACCCGAAGACCGTCTCCAACGCGATGACCGACGCGATGCAGGTCGAGCAGGCCCGCGGGTGGACCCGCTGACCGTCGAGTTCACGCTCACCGAGCCGTGGGCCGGCTTCCCGATCCTGCTGGCCGGGACCGCGGGCGAGGTGATCCCCAAGGACGCCTACGAGGCCGCGGACCCCGCCCAGTGGGCCCGCAACCCGATCGGTGCCGGCGCGTTCACGGTCTCCGAGTACATCCCGGACCAGGAGCTGGTGCTGGAGCCCAACCCGGACTACTACGGCGGACCCGTCTGCCCCACCCTCGAGTTCATCCGCATCCCCGGCTCCCAGGGCACCTACGAGGCGTTCCAGACCGGCGAGGTCCAGGTCGGGTTCCTGCGTGGCGCCAAGACCGTCACCGCCGCCCAGGACGCCGGCGACCGGGGCTTCGAGACCATCACCAGCGCCGGCTCCATCGTCAACCTCAACGCCGGTAACGCCGGATACGACGGCGTCCTCACCGACGAGCGGGCCCGTCAGGCGTTCGCCATGGCGCTCGACCGGGAGCTCATCGATCAGCGCCTCACCGGCGGTCTCGGCCAGCCCACGTCCGCCATCATCGCGGAGTCCTCACGCTTCTACGACGGGCAGCAGGGCCCCGAGTTCGACGTCGAGCAGGCCACCGCTCTCATCGACGAGGTCAAGGCCGACCGTCCGGACTGGAACGGCGAGCTCACCCTGCTCGTGGCGGACAGCCCGGAGAACATGGAGTCCGGCGTGGCGGTGAAGGCGCTGCTCGACGCGGCGGGCTTCAACGTCACCATCCAGAGCCAGCCGGTCGCGCAGGTCGTGGCCCGCCAGTTCACCGGCGACTACGAGGCCGTCATCGGCGGGCTGTCCCCCTCGGACGCCGACCCGGCCTCCACCTTCGCCAGCGCCATGACCCCCGGTGGCTCACTCAACATCCCGGGCGTCGACGACCCCGAGCTCACGAAGGCCGTGACCGCGTTCAAGGCCGCCGGCGACCTCGAGGCGCAGAAGGCCGCGGCGACCGACCTGCAGGAGGTCTACAACCGGGTCGTGCCGTTCGCCGTGATGGCCAATGCGCAGGAGTACGTGGTGGTCGACGACTCCGTCAAGGGCGTCTCGCCGAGCCTGTACTCCACGATGTTCTTCGACGGGGCGTTCGTCCAGGAGTAATCGCGCGGCCCGCCCGCCTCTCGAACGCCGACGGCCCCGGATCCCGGAGACATCTCCACGGGATCCGGGGCCGTCGGCTGTCCGGGGTGGCGCGAGGCGGGGTGGGGCGGGCGGGCCAGGCGGACAGCAGCCTCGCCGCTCACAGCCGCGCCCCTCACAGCCGCGCCCCTCACAGCCGCGCCTCAACGTGGCGTCTCGCGCGCACCGCGGGGTGGGCGAGACGCCACGGCCAGGAGCGGCTGGTGAGATCCCGTGCACTTCCGGGAGCGAGACGCCATGCCAGGGGGCGGCTGCGCCG
>NZ_JAALDT010000069.1:0-10071 GCF_014144995.1 Dietzia sp. DQ11-71
GTCCATCCGCGTGCCGCGCAGTCGCTTCATCCGGGCCAACGCCTTCATCGCCGGCATGGCCCGCGGGCCGATCGAGATCTTCTTCTTCATTCCCATCGCGCGCAGCACCGGGGGATGCAACTTCAGTCTGGCCACCGCCCCTTCGCCCCAGTCCTCGTCGAGCTGCGTCGCGAACTGTGGATCCACGGCCAGGCGGGCGACCTCGTACTCGTCCTTGTAGGCCATCACCTTGAACAGGTTGCGGGCCACGGCGAGGCTGAGCTGCTCGGAGGTCGGCCCGGCCGGGTCGCCGTCCTCGAGGGACCCGGCGGCGCGGACCTCCTCCACGCGCCGGACGTAGTCGACCGCGTACGCCTCGTCCTGGTAGCCGATCAGCTCGTCTACCCGGAGCGCGACCACGTCGCGGAGCTCGTCGGAGGCGTCGGCGTCGAGGTGGGTCAGCAGTCGCTCCGCCGCGGGGGAGGGCACGTGCCGGCCCGCCGCGACCGTTCCGGCCGGGCGGTGCAACCCGGCCGCCAACGCCGCCAGCGCGTTCGGCTCGGCGACCGCCTGCCGGCCGCGACGGAAGGCCTGCAGGTTCGCGTCGACGGACACCCCGTTGAGCTCGATCGCCCGCTCGATCGACCGGGCCGAGATCGGCAGGGCACCGCTCTGGTACGCGGCCCCGACCATGAGCATGTTGGCGGTCTGGGTGGACCCGAAGAGTTGCTGGGTGAGCGCCCCCGGGTCGAGGTACAGCCCGCGCGAGGTGGTCGGGTCGATGATCGCCTGGATGTCCGAGGTGGTCGGGTAGTGCTCGGAGGTGTCGATCACCATCTTCCCGGTGGGGATCTGAGTGGTGGACACCACCGCGGTGGTGCGATCGGGAGCCGCCACCTTCAGGTGGGTGCTGTCCGCGCCTACCAGGCCGTCACAGCACAGGTACAGATCGCAGTCGCCGGCCCCGATCTTCGGGGGCTGTTCGGTCGGCGTGCGGGTGACGCGGACGTCGGAGACCACCGCGCCGCCCTTCTGGGCGAGCCCGGTCATGTCCAGGGTGCGCGCCGAGTGGCCGTCGAGGACGGCCGCGGTGGCGAGGATCGCCGAGACGGTGACGATGCCGGTGCCGCCTATCCCGGTCAGCCGCAGGGAGAAACCGCGGTCGGGCTCGACCCCGGCGCGGGCCGGTTCCGGGATCGCGTCGGCCGCCAGGGCAGGTGCGGACGCCACCCGCCGGGACTTCTCACCGGGGACGACGGTGACGAACGCTGGGCAGTCACCCTCCAGGCACGAGAAGTCGAAGTTGCAGGTGGACTGGTCGATCTGCGTCTTCCGGCCGAACTCGGTCTCCACCGGATGGACCGACAGACAGTTGGACTTCCGGCCGCAGTCCCCGCATCCCTCGCAGATGCGCTCGTTGATCACCACCCGCTCGTCCGGCGTGGGATAGGTGCCACGCTTGCGGTGGCGGCGCTTCTCGGCCGCGCAGTACTGGTCGTGCACGAGAACCGTGACCCCCGGCACGGCCGCGAGTTCCCGCTGTACCTCGAGGGTGTCCACCCGGTCGCGGACCTCCACGCCCCTCGGCAGGCCCCGGGACCGGGTCGCCCTGACGTCGTCGGTGGTGACGACGATCCTCGCGACCTTCTCGGCCTGCAGGAGCCGGAGGATCTCGGGCAGGGTCATCTCGCCGACCGGGTCCTGCCCGCCGGTCATCGCCACCGTCCCGTTGTAGAGGAGCTTGTAGGTGATGTTGTCGCCGGAGGCCACGGCGGCCCGGAGCGCCAGGGAGGCCGAGTGCATGAAGGTGCCGTCGCCGACGTTCTGCACCATGTGCTGCTCGGTGAGGAACGGCGCCATCCCGGTCCACTGGATCCCCTCGCCGCCCATCTGGGTGACTCCGGTGACGTGGCCGACCTGCTCCTCGTCCATCATGAGCACCATCGCGTGACAGCCGATGCCCCCGCCGACGAGCGTGCCGTCGGCGACCTTGGTCGAGCTGTTGTGGGGGCACCCCGAGCAGAAGTACGGGGTGCGGCTCGTGGCGAGCGGCAGCGCGATCCGGGAGCGTCCGCGTCCCGGGCCGTCGAGCCAGGCCCGAGCCGATTCGATTCCGTGGACCGGGCCGAGACGCTGCGCCAGGCCGCGGGTGACGGAATCGACGTCGAGCTCGCCGAACCGGCTGAACAGGGTGGACCCGTCCTCGTGCGCCTTGCCGACCACGTTCGCCACCCCGGGCTTGCGGAACTGGATGTCCCGGATCATGGTCTCGATGAAGTCGCGCTTCTCCTCCACCACGATCACCTCGTCGAGACCGGACATGAACTCGTCGAGGATCGTGCGCTCCAGGGGGTAGATCATGCCCAGCTTGAGGATGCGGATCCCGCGGCGGCCCAGCTCGTCGTCGCCGATCCCGAGGCGGCGCAGTGACTCGCGGACGTCCAGGTAGGTCTTCCCGGCCGCGACGACGCCGATCCGGTCGTCGGGGGTCGACTGCACGATCCGGTTGAGACGGTTGAGGCGGGCGTACTCCAGCGCGCGGGGAAGGCGGATGGTGAGCTGGTTCTGCTCGAGCTCCATGAGGCTGGCCCCCAGGAGCCGACCGGACGGCACGTGCGGGCTCGTCCCGAGGTCGCCGTACACGGGCAGGATCCGGTCGGGATCGACGAGGGCGGTCGCCGAGGCGTCCGCGACGTGCGCCGAGATCTTCATCGCGGACCACAGGCCGGAGACCCGGGACAGGATCGCGGCGTGGACGCCGAAGTCCAGGACGTCCTGCGGGTCCGCGGGGTAGAGCGTCGGCATGTACAGGTCCGCGAGTGCCAACTCGGACGCGCACGGCACGGTGGAGGACTTGGCGCCCGGATCGTCGCCGACCAGCACCACCGCGCCGCCGTTCGGATCGGTGCCTATCAGGTTGGCGTGCCGCAACGCGTCGGTGGCACGGTCCAGGCCGGGCGCCTTGCCGTACCAGTACCCCACGACCCCCTGGAGGGCGGCGCCGCCGGTGTTGGCGGTGGAGCGCAGGGTGCCCGTGCGCCGGGCGAGCTGGGACCCCATCACCGCCGTGGCGCCCGCCTCCTCGTTGAGGGCGGGGCGGTGCACGATGTCGAACGGCCCGAGGAACTCGCGACGCCTGGCCAGTTCGAGGTCGTACCCCGCGAGCGGCGATCCCTCGTAACCGCTGACCAGGCTCGCGGTGAGCAGATTCTGCCTGCGGTCGAGCCGTGCCCGGTCGCGGACCGTCCGGACCAGTGCCTGGATCCCGGAGAGGAAGACCGTGCCGCTCTCGCGCGTGTAGCGATCGGAGAGGGAGAACGATCCGGCGTCCGCTTGCCCGGTCCGCGGCAGGTCGTCATGCGTGCCGTCCGTGGAGTGGAGGAGAGAGGTCATGATCAACACCTGGCCTTCGCGATACGAACTATGTGCCCCCAGGCTAGGACGAACTGTGAGGCGCGTCACGCGGCCAGTCCGAGATCGAACAGTCTGCACATTCGGGGTCCCGTCTGTGCGTCATGACTGGACCATCTGTCCACCTCTTCGTCGTATACCGTGGACACATGGACCCTTCACCCAACCTGGACGACACCGACCGGCGGCTCCTTGACATCGTCCTGTCCGACCCGCGCGTCGGGGTCCGCGAGTTCTCGCGACGACTCGGGGTGGCCAGGGGCACCGCCCAGGCCCGGCTCGACAAGTTGGAGGCGCGCGGTGTGCTCGCCTCGTGGGCGCCGAGGCTCGACCCCGCCGCCCTCGGGTACCCGCTGGGCGCGCTCGTCCACATCCAGGTGGCGCAGGCCAGGCTCGACGAGACGTGTGCGGGGCTGGCGCAGGTGCGCGAGGTGCTCGAGGTGGTGAGCATCGCCGGCGAGTTCGACGTCGTCTGCCGGGTCGTCGCGCGGGACCACGCCCACCTCGAGGAGGTGTTCAGCGCCATCATCTCCACGCCCGGCGTCCTGCGCACCCGCACCGAGGTGATCCTGCGTCAGCGGGTCGGGCCGCGCGTCACCCAGCTGCTGGGGGAGTGAGCCTCACTCCCAGATCCGGGCGAACGGATGGGCGGCCTCGTACTCCGAGGCCAGCTCGAGCAGGAGTCGGTCCTGCCCCCTGCGGGCGGAGAAGTGCACGCCGACGGGCATCCCGTCCGGCGCATGTCCGGTGGGCAGCGAGACGGCCGGGGACCCCGCGATGTTCTGTAGCGGGGTGAAGGTGACCCAGTTGGAGACCCGCTCGAGGTGGGTCTCGAACGGCAGGTCCGCGTCCAGGTACCCGACCTCCGGGGTCTCGTGGGCGACCACCGGGTTGATGTACACGTCGATGTCGCCGAACCGGGCGTCGAACTGCCGCCGGGTCCTCGCCAACCGCAGTAGGTGCAGGGGAAGCGAGGCGATGTTCCGTCGGGCCATCCGAGCGAGCCCGACCGTGAAGGGGTCGAGCTCGGCGGGGTCGAAATCGGGGTCGAAGAGCCTGCGCCCGGACGATGACGTGCTCAGCGCGAGCAGCCCCCAGTAGGCGATGAAATCGTCCCGGAACCCCGTCGGGACGGGCGCCTCGGTCGGCACCACCTCGTGGCCCAGTCCGGCCAGCCGCACGGCGGTCTCGCGGAGGATCGCCAGGGTCGCGGCATCGGTCGCACCGCCCGCCGGGCTCTGCTCCACGAGTCCGATGCGCAGGCGCCGTGCCGGGGCGGGGGCGACGGGGCCCACCGGGGGGACGCCGACCGGGAGGTGGCTCGCCTCGAACGCGGTGAGGAACGTGGCGGTGTCCCGGACGGACCGGGAGACCACCGACTGCGACACGATGGGGATCGGCATGCCCCGGGAGAACTTCTCGTCGGTGTGCCTACCCCGGCTCGGCTTGAACCCGACCAGCCCGGTGACCGCCGCGGGTATCCGGATCGACCCCCCGCCGTCGTTGGCGTGCGCGATCGGCAACGCCCCCGCGGCCACGAGGGCCGCGGAACCACCCGAGGAGCCGCCACTGGTGCGGCCGGTGTTCCACGGGTTGCGGGTCACCAGGCCGCCCTGCCGTTCGGTTGCGGCGGTCCAGCCGAACGGGGGCATGGCGGTGATGCCCAACGGGATCAGGCCGGTGGCGCGGAACGCACGTGCGTAGTCACCGTCGTGGAGGGCGGGGGAGTCGGGAACGGCGGGGGAGCCGAGCCGCATCGGGGCGCCCTCGACCTGCACCGCGTCCTTGAAAGCCGACGGCACGCCGGCGAACGGCGAGGACAGGCGCGAGTCCGCGGTCCGGCGTGCGTGCTCGCGGGCCCTGTCGAAGGAGGTGAAGACCAGGGCGCCGAGCGCCGGATCCACCTGCTGGCATCGTTCGATGGCGGCCTCGACGAGCTCGGTCGGTGACACCTCGCCGCCGCGGACCCGCTCGGCGAGGGCGGTGGCGTCGTCGTACCCGAGTGCGTCGTCACGGAAGGCGTGGACCCGCGCGGTGTCGGGGTGGGGCCGGGCAGGGGCGGTGTCATCGGTTGTGGCATCGGTCGTGGCGTCGGTTGTGGCGTCGGTCACCCCCCCACTGTAGGGCGAGGGGGTGTGAAAATCGGTGGCCCTCTTGACAGGTTCCGCATCGTCGGGCACTTTAGGGGTACCTAAGTAAGGCGAGGGTCACCTAACGCATCGGCGGGCGGGGCCGGTCTCTGGAGGCAATCGATGGCAGCGCACCCGGTCGTGTCGGATCCGATCACCACCGGCGCGCGCCGTCTGCTCGACGGAGCCGGCATCGCTACGGTCGCCGTACGCGGGACCAAGAACCGGTCGGATGTCATGGTCTCCGCCGGCCATCGCTGGGTCGGGGAGGGGGCGATCATCGTCACCGGGACCCCGGCCCCCTGGTCCGCACTGATGGTCGCGCCGGGAGAGTCGGTCGAGGTGGTCGTCATGATCGACGAGTTCGCCCCGATCGTCGAGGCCAAGGTCCACGTCGCGAGCCTGTACGGCTTCGGCGTGGCGCGTGCGGCACGGCAGGGTGAGGGCTGGGTGGTCGAGATCGAGATCGAACTCGGCGACCTCGACATCCGCCGGCTGGGGCACGAGGGCACCGTCCACGCGGGCTGCCTGGACGCGGTGCCGTCGGATCCCCTGGCATGCGAGGCGCCCGGCCTCGCGGACGAGATCCGGGCGCGCTTCGGCTCTGACTTGGCCATGCTGGCCGGGTCCGCCGACCCGGCGCAGCCGCCGTATGTCCTGGGCGTCGATCCCGACGGCCTGCATCTGCTGACGGCGCTCGGTACCCACGCCGATGTCATCCACCTGCCGTTCCTGACCCGCGCGGAGTGCGTCAATGACGTCGTCCGTGAGATGGGTCAGTACGTGGCCCGCGCCAGCTAGCTTCCCGCGATGGCGCGGACCGGGCCGATCAGGCCGGGCTGTAGGTGAGGCAATCGGCGGTGTCGGCGCCGGAGCCGATCTCGACGGAGTCCGCCGAGCAGAGCAGGTCCTTGTTGTGGGTGCACTCCACCCGTTGGCAGGCGCCCACGTGTGCGCTGGCGGTGGGTAGTCCGCCGCGGACGTCCAGCGAGATGAAGGTGCCGCACTCGGCGTGATCCGGGGTTCCGGCGACGGTGATGGCGCCCGCGTTGCAGCTCTGCTCGCTGTTGAACGAGCACGCCGTGACGGTGCAGGCGCTGATTCCGGTGAGTGTGGCCATGATGATCGCTCCTCGTATGACGGTGGCGTGGTGTGCCCCAGAGTCAACACCGGATCCCCCCGGCTTGCAAGCAAGTTGAGGCTGTGCTAATTCAGGCCAGCCTAAGCTGGCTACCTGCGCGGATGGCGGGAATGTCGGCGTCCCCCGCGGTGTTCTCGGCCGGATCGGCTGCGCGACGACCGGGAGTTGCAGTCCCCCGTCGGGTCGCCGGCCGTGCGCGTCGTCGGGTCCGCGGGGTGGAGGAGCGCGGGTCCGGGTCCCCGGTGGGTGATCCCGAATCCGATCTGGACATTTGTGAGGCGCAGCACTATCGTCGATTTCAGTTAATCCGACTTAACTGAAAGGGAGCGGCACCGATGACTTCCGCGACCACCAATCGCCAGGCCCACGAGGAACTTCTCGCCGACCTCCGCGAGCGCCTCGAGCGGGCCGCGCTGGGCGGCGGTGAGAAGGCCCGTGCGCGCCACCTCGAGCGCGGCAAGCTGCTCGCCCGCCAGCGCGTGGACGTGCTGCTCGACCCGGGCAGCCCGTTCCTCGAGCTCTCGCCGCTCGCCGCGGAGGAGATGTACGGGGGCAAGGCCCCCGCCGCCGGCGTCGTCGCCGGGATCGGCCGGGTGTCGGGCCGCGAGTGCCTGATCATCGCCAACGACGCGACCGTCTCCGGCGGCACCTACTACCCGATGACGGTGAAGAAGCACCTGCGCGGTCAGGAGGTGGCGCTGGCCAACCACCTGCCGTGCATCTACCTCGTGGACTCCGGCGGCGCGATGCTGCTGCAGCAGGACGAGGTCTTCCCGGACCGCGACCACTTCGGCCGGATCTTCTACAACCAGGCGAACATGTCCGCCAAGGGCATCCCGCAGATCGCCGCGGTCATGGGGTCCTGCACCGCCGGTGGCGCGTACGTTCCCGCGATGAGCGACGAGGCCGTGATCGTCCGGAACCAGGGCACGATCTTCCTCGCCGGCCCGCCGCTGGTGAAGGCCGCGACGGGCGAGGAGGTCACCGCCGAGGAGCTCGGTGGCGGCGACCTGCACGCCAAGACCTCCGGTGTGGTGGACCACCTGGCGGACGACGACTACGACGCCCTCATGAAGGTCCGCCGGATCGTGGCGACCTGCCCGCCGGCGCCCGAGCCGGACTGGGAGGTGCTCGAGCCCCGCGAGCCCGTCCGCGCGCAGTCCGACCTGTACGACCTGGTGCCGGTCGACTCGCGCCAGCCCTACGACGTGCGCGACATCATCGGCACGATCGTCGACGGCGGCGAGTACACCGAGTTCAAGGAGAACTACGGCACCTCCATGGTGACCGCGTTCGCCCACATCCACGGGCATCCGGTCGGCATCATCGGCAACAACGGCGTCATCTTCTCCGAGTCCGCGCTTAAGGGCGCCCACTTCATCGAGCTGTGTGACCGCCGCAAGATCCCGCTGGTCTTCCTGCAGAACATCACCGGCTTCATGGTGGGCCGGCAGTACGAGGCGGGCGGCATCGCCAAGAACGGCGCCAAGATGGTCACCGCCGTGGCGTGCGCCCGGGTCCCCAAGTTCACCATCGTCGTGGGCGGGTCCTTCGGTGCCGGCAACTACTCCATGTGCGGCCGTGCCTATTCGCCGCGGTTCCTCTGGATGTGGCCCAATGCCAAGATCGCCGTGATGGGCGGGCCCCAGGCAGCCGACACCCTCGCGTCGGTCCGTGCCGCCCAGGTCACCAAGTCGGGCGGGGAGTGGACCGACGAGCAGCAGTCCGAGTTCACCGCGCCGATCCGTGAGCAGTTCGAGGAGCAGTCCACCGCGTACTACTCCACTGCCCGCCTGTGGGACGACGGGATCATCGACCCCGCAGACACCCGCACTGTCCTCGGTCTGGCCCTGGCGGCCGCGGCCAACGCCCCCCTCGAGCCGGTCAACAACGGCGTCTTCAGGATGTGAGCAGCTCCATGTCAGAACAACTGTCACAGAAACTCCACACCGTCCTGGTGGCCAACCGCGGGGAGATCGCGTGCCGCGTGATCCGTTCGCTGCGGGCAGCGGGTATCCGCTCGGTCGCCGTCTACTCGGACGCGGACGCCGACGCGCTGCACGTGCGCATGGCCGACGCCGCCGTCCGTCTCGGCCCGGCCCAGGCCTCGCAGTCGTACCTCGACATCGACAAGGTGATCGACGCGTGCCGCCAGACCGGGGCGCAGGCCGTGCACCCGGGTTACGGTTTCCTGTCCGAGAACTCGCGGTTCGCGCGGGCACTCGACGAGGCCGGCCTGATCTTCGTCGGACCGCCGGCCTCGGCGATCGAGACCATGGGCGACAAGATCACCGCCAAGGCGGCGGTGTCCGCACGTGACGTCCCCACCGTGCCCGGGATCTCGCGTCCGGGCCTGACCGACGACGAACTGATCGCCGGTGCCGCCGAGGTCGGCTACCCGGTCCTCGTCAAGCCCTCGGCCGGTGGTGGCGGCAAGGGGATGCGCCGCGTCACCGATCCCGCCGATCTGCCGGCGGCACTGGAGTCCTCGCGACGGGAGTCGGCAGGCGCCTTCGGCGACGACACCCTGTTCCTCGAGCGGTTCGTCGACACCCCGCGCCACATCGAGGTGCAGGTCCTGGCCGACACCCACGGCAACGTCATCCACCTGGGTGAGCGGGAGTGCTCACTGCAGCGCCGCCATCAGAAGGTCATCGAGGAGGCGCCCAGCGCACTGCTCGACGAGGTCACCCGTCAGCGCATCGGTCAGGCGGCGTGCGACGCCGCCCGGTCGGTGGGGTACGTGGGCGCGGGCACGGTGGAGTTCATCGTCTCCGCGCACGCCCCGGACGAGTTCTTCTTCATGGAGATGAACACCCGCCTGCAGGTCGAGCACCCGGTCACCGAGATGGTCACCGGTGTCGACCTGGTCGACTGGCAGGTCCGCATCGCCGCGGGCCAGGAGCTCACCCTGCGCCAGGAGGACATCACCCTCACCGGCCACGCGATCGAGGCCCGAGTCTATGCCGAGGACCCGGCCAAGGGCTTCCTGCCCACCGGCGGCACCGTGGTCGGGCTCGAGGAGCCCTCCGGCGACGGCATCCGCGTGGACTCCGGCCTCCGTGTGGGCACGGTCGTCGGCAGCGACTACGACCCGATGCTCGGCAAGGTCATCGCGCACGGCGCCGACCGCGCCGAGGCACTGGCCCGGCTCGACGCCGCGCTCGCCGGCACCCACGTGCTGGGTCTGCGCACGAACGTCGACTTCTGCCGGTTCCTGCTCTCGCGGCCGGAGGTCGTCTCCGGCGAGCTGGACACGGGCCTGCTCGACCGGTCCGTCGACGACTACACCGCGACGCCCGCCCCCGAGGGCGGACTGATCGCCGTGGCCATGCACCGCACCGAGGAGCGCTGGGCCCGGGTGCCCGCGCAACGCCGCGGCCCGTGGGGCGTTCCCAACGGGTGGCGGAT